>JAGQIT010000885.1:1677-1980 GCA_020431135.1 Myxococcales bacterium
CTGCGCGAGCGGCACCCAGACCTGCGCCGACGACGGGACCTGGGGCGCGTGCGAGGGCGACGTCGTCCCGACCACCGAGGTCTGCGGCAACAACGTCGACGACGACTGCAACGGCGAGGTCGACGACGACGTCGACAACGACAACGACGGCTGGACGACCTGCGGCGGCGACTGCTGCGACGTCGCCGGCGGCACCTGCCTCGACCCCGAGCTCGTCAACCCGGGCGCCTACGAGTACGTCGGCAACGGCGTCGACGACAACTGCGACGGCGTCGTCGACGAGGCGGCCGCGACCTGCGACGC
>JAGQIT010000885.1:2033-5603 GCA_020431135.1 Myxococcales bacterium
TTCACCACCGAGGCGCCGAAGGACCCCGAAGACAAGATCTGGGGGGTGATCAGCGCGAAGCTCACACTCGCCAACGGCAGCGGGGCGCCGAAGGCCGTCCAGCGGGCGATCCGCCAGAACTTCGGCAACGCCATCGCCAAGCAGGCCGGCAAGAACATGGCGATCTTCTCGAGCGGCCACGCGGCGGCGACGAACGACACGAACCCGGACTACGCCGGCTTCCAGAGCGGCGTCGACCTCAAGACCTCGAGCGCGGCGCCCTCCGACTGGGTGAGCGCCAACGGCGGCAAGCTCCCCAACCCGCCCGGCTGCCTCGCCCCCGGCGAGCTCACGGCCAACGACCCGATCATGCTGACCCTGCGCGTCCGGGCGCCGACCAACGCCAAGTCCTTCAGCGTCAAGATGTTCTTCTTCTCGGCCGAGTACCCCGAGTGGGTGTGCTCCGAGTACAATGACTTCTTCGTCGCCCTCCTCGACTCCGACGCCGACGGCAACCCGAGCGACAAGAACATCGCGGTCTACGACGACGGCCAGGAGCAGTGGCCGGTCGGCGTCAACCTCGTGAAGGTCGCGGACGGCCTCTTCACGGCCTGCCAAAACGGCACCGTCGGCTGCCAGGACAAGGGGATCCCGGCGTCGACCTACAGCGGCTGCACCGACCCGCAGCTCCTCCTCGGCACCGGCTTCGACGAGGTCGACGGCGGCGGCTGCGGCCAGGGCAAGCCGGTCGGCGGCGGCACGGGCTGGCTGACGATGGACGGCAACGTCGCGCCCGGCGAGGTCTTCGAGCTGCGCCTGGCGATCTGGGACTCGGGCGGCCACATCTTCGACTCGCTGGTCCTCCTCGACGACTGGCAGTGGTCGGTCGATCCGGCGCAGCCGGGCCTCCAGCCGCAGTAGCGGCGGGCCGCTCGCTCCGCATCGTCACCCCGGCTGCCCTCACGGGCGCCGGGGTGACTTCGTTCCTTGTTCACACCTGCCTGTTAAGACAGGTGAGGCGCTCGCCGCTCAGAGCTCGAAGAGCCCGAGCTGGGTGCTCTCGTCGACCTGGAGCTCGACCTCGGCGCCGGCGAGGCGCAGCCAGGTCTGGCCCGGCGAGGTCCAGGCAGGATCGCCGCGCAGGAGGATCGCCGGGCGCCCGCAGGCCTCCCAGAAGCGCAGGAGCCCGGCCTTGTCGACGCGCCCGGGGCAGCAGGCCTCGGTGATCTCGATGTCGTTGGGCTTGCCGGTCTCGGCCTCGCGGCTGTCGCTGAGCACGGCGGCCCAGCGCCGGATCGTCCGCGCCGTCGTCTCGGTGCCGTCGACGATGATCACCGCGCTCACCTTGCGCCGGGCGAGGCTCGGCGACGGCACGGCGTCGTCGGGCCACAGGGCGATCTTGGCGTCGTTGTCGGTGTGCTCGAGGTGCGGGAGGAAGCGCGGGTGGGCCGTGTAGGGGATCCCCTTGAGGCAGAGGTCGGCGACCTGGCGGGCGGCGACGGCCGACGGGACGAAGATGACGACGTCGGAGCCGAGCGCGTGGAGGGTCTCGAGGACCGCGGGCTCGAGCGCGCTGCGGCCGTCGAGCGCCCACTCGGGCTGCGCCCGCAGGAGCAGCCAGTCGCAGGGATCGGCGAGCGCGTCGCCGCCGAGCGCCCAGGTGTAGAGGCAGCGCGGCTCGCCGCCGCGCGGGCGCAGGGCCAGCGACGCGCCGCCGAAGGGCAGCCCCGAGGGGAGCGCGCGCAGGAGCAGGCGACCGACGCCGAACTCGCGGTCGTAGTCGACGAGCACCGCCTGCGCGAGGCTGCGGCGCTGATCCGGCGTGAGGTTGGCGAGGGCGAGGGCGAGGAGGAGATCGCGGTGGGCGATCCACGGCCCCGGGACCAGCTTGGTCATCGCCCCGAGATGGGAGAGGAAGGTGGTCCGCCCGGGCGCGGCGCGATCGATGCACAGGCGCTCGCGGGCGAGGATCCGGAGTACGGCTTCGCGATCGGCGGGCATGGACCGAGGGAGCATAGCGCCGCCGCGCCGCTTTGGGGGGGCCCGTCTGCGCCGCGTCTGCGCCCTTCCCAGCCGCCGTGATCGCGGCGAAACAGCAGTCGACGCAGACGCGCCCCGCGACCGTCGGTTCTCCCGCTTCCCGCGTGAGGGGACGATCACCGGATCGTTCACGCGGCCGTCGTCGCCCCGCGCTGGCGTCCGCTCCAGAAGATCCCGAGGAGCGCGAGGCCGAGGCCGATCTCCCGGCGCTCCCCCGCGATCCGACAGCCGCCGGCCCCGGCCCCCCCCGCGCTCGGCACCTCCGCGTCCGGCTCCGCGTCGGCGAAGATACGGACGTCCGGGACGTGGCCGCGGATGAAGTCGGCGTGGGCGTCGACGCGGATCTCGAGCCCGTAGATCCGCGACGTCACCGAGACGAGCGCGAGCCCGTCCAGCGCCGGCTCGCGCAGGAAGGTCGGCCCCCCCGAGTCCCCTTGCAGCGCTCGGCTTCGCCGTCGTAGCGCAGCTCGAGCGGGCTTTGATCGACCTCGTGTCCGCAGGAGGCGTCGGCGCGGCGGATCACGATCGCCCCGACGGCCGGGTGCTCGTCGGGCGCGACGTCGCGCGCGGCGGTGATCGCCCCGGCCTGCGCGGGAACGAGAGCCGCGAGCGCCGCCGCGAGCGACAGGGTCCCCGCCCTTCGCCTCGCCGCTGCCCTGCGCCCGCCTGTCGTCGCCACGTCGCTACGGTCTAGCGGCCAGGGATGCGCGACTCGGCGGCATTCTCCGCGTCTTCCGGCCACGCCGCGTGTCAACGCTCGACGCCCGCGCGGGGTCTCTCGCCCTCGCCTGACCGCACGGCCAGCCGCGACGCGCCTGCGGTACGGTCTTCCCATGGTCGAGGTCAACGGGACAGGGAGCAGGGCGGCGAACATGAGGAAGAGTGCGGGCGGCGCAGGTGAGGAGCCCGAGCGGAGCGCCCGCGGGCGGCGCCGGCTCGCGGCGTCGACCCTCGCACTGGTCGTCGTGGCGTGCACCGGCGGCCAGGGCGAGAGCGCGACCGACACGGCGACCACCGCCACCGCCACCGCTACGACCACCGCCACCGTCACCACCGGGACGACCGCGACCTCCGGAACCACCGACGACTCGACCACCGACAGCGCGACCGCGACGGCAACCAGCGCGAGCACCTCCGGGAGCACCACGACCACGTCGACCACCTCGGCCACCGCGACGACCACCGCGAGCGAGAGCGAGAGCGGGACCACCGAGGATCCCCCGGGCAACGGCTGCGGCGGCGCCGAGGGCCGCTTCTTCCCCGACGAGGCCGTCTGGTACCAGGACGTCAGCGCCTGGCCGCTCGACGCCGAGTCCGACGCCGTGATCACCTGGCTCAACGACCAGGGGTGGGGCACCGGCGAGATGCGCATCGACTTCTCGATCGAGGTCCTCGAGAGCGACGCCGACACCGAGCTGCGCAGCTTCGAGCCGACCGGCGACTTCTACACCCCCGACTGCGACCTCCAGGAGGTGCCCGTGCCGGCCGGCGGCCAGCTCGAGGGCGAAGACGGCTACGAGTGCCTCAGCGACGGCGACTGCCACCTGATCG
>JAGQIT010000886.1 GCA_020431135.1 Myxococcales bacterium
TTGGTGATGTGGTATGTGTGCTGATTCCACACCGGCCGCGTCGCGACCCAGTTGTCCGAGCGGTCGCCCCAGACCTCGATGCCGGCGTCGGTCTTGAAGCCGGTGTCGTTGTTGGTGGAGAAGACGATCTCGGCCTTAAAGTCGCCATCGACGTCGGCGATGACGGGGTACTCGGTGCGGGTGCGCGAGGAGTTGCGATCCTTGAGGAGGATCTCGTCGTCGGTCATGACGCCGTCGCAGCCGGGGCCGGGGGGATCGAGCTGGCAGTCGGGCTCGACGCCGGGGTAGATGCGGAGGTAGACCTCGTCGTTGTAGACGACCTCGTTGCGGCCGTCGCCGTCGAAGTCGAAGACGGAGGAGCCGGTGACCTGCGAGGAGCCGTCCTGAGTGACGGCGTGCCAGAGCTTGGTGAAGCTGTCGTTTTGGCCGTCGAACTTGACGACGATGTAGCGGGTCGAGCCGGCGGCGGCGATGTCGGGGACGCCGTCGCCGTCGAAGTCGGCGATGTTCGGCGGGCCGCCGCGGCCGCCGCCCGGAATCGGGTACTGGGCACGGATGGCGCCGGTCTGGCCGTTGAGGACGTAGATCTGGGTGTTGGCGACGAGGACGACCTCGGGGAGGTCGTCCTTGTCGAAGTCGGCGATGCCACAGAAGCCGTCGGGCGCGGGCGAGTTCCACATCATTGAGCCGGCGAAGTCGCCCTTGCTCACGGTGCCGGTGAAGGCGTAGGCCGTCTTGCCGCCGATGAGCTCCTGGCGGCCGTCGTTGTCGAGGTCGGCGATGCAGGAGATCGGGCCCTGGCCGTTGCGACCGACGCCGCCGGTGCCCTCGTAGAGCTTCTTGCCGGCGGAGTCGTAGACGGCGCGGCCGAAGGTGATCTCCGGGTCGCCCTCGCCGTCGAGGTTGGCGATCGCGACCGCGCCGCTGTTCTCGCCGCCGGTGAAGGGATCGGACTTCCACAGCGGCGTGCCGTCGCTGTCGAAGGCGACGAGGTACTTGCCCTCGCCCTGGACGACGACCTCGGCGAAGCCGTCGCTGTCGATGTCGCCGACGGCCGGGTTGGCGGTCGCGTCGGTCTCGTAGGCGGCGTCGGTGATCGTCCAGACCTTCTCGCCGGTGTCGCCGCGGATCGCCCGAAGGACGCCGTTGGAGGTGTAGGTCGAGCCCGCGTAGGTGTTGAAGATGATCTCGGGGACGCAGTCGTGGTCGAGGTCGGCGACGACCGGGATCGACGAGACCTGGTAGTGATTCGGCTTGTCGTCCGCGGCCGGTTCGAGGTGCGACCAGGTGACCGTGCAGGTGCCGCCGGCGCAGACCTCAGCGGTCTGACAGTCGCTGTCTTGGTTGCAGCTGAAGACGCGGCGCTTGCCCCACGTGAACTGCGGGCTCGGCTTGATGACGCCGATCTCCGGGACATACTGGCAGGAGAAGTCGGCCTGGGTGGGCAGGCAGAGGCCGAGCTCGATGTCGCAGACGTAGCCGTCCTCGCACGAGCTCTCCTGCTGGGTGGCGCAGGTGACCTCCGAGCAGGCGGCGCCGGGGGTGATGCATTGATCGAGGTGGCAGATCTCGCCGTCACCGCAGCAGACCTGGTCGGGGCCGCAGGGGACATCGCCACCGCAGTCCTTGAGGCACTGGCCCTCGGTGCACAGCTCGTCGGGGGCGCAGCAGTCGATGCCGCAGACGAGATCGGGATCGCAGGCGTTGGTGTCGCTCTCGCTCTCAGTGCCGACGGTGGCCTGGCCGGTGGTGTCGGTGTCGGTCGCCGACGCCGACGCAGAGGCCGACGCGGAGGCAGAGGCCGACGCCGACGTCGAGTCCGTCGTCGAGTCCGTCATCGTCCCCATCGTCGCCGACGCCGACGCCGAACCCGAGTCGGTCGCCGTCGCCGACGCGCTCCCCGAGTCGGTCGCCGACGCTGACGCGGACGCCGACGCGGACTCCGTGCCGCTCCCCTCGGTCGTGCTCGCCGTGTCACTCCCGGACGCGGTGTCGTCGCCGTTGCACGCGCAGAGACCGACGACGCTGAGCGCCGCCACCCCAGAGATCAATCGCTTCCACGTGTCTTCCATCCCAAACCTCACTCGACTGACATTAGGGCCGGCCCTCGGGTCAGAGAAGGGGTTTCACGAGCGGCCTGGCGAGAAAGATGTCTCTTAGAACACACTGAAATATCCGCGGTCGCAGACCGGCCCGAGCCCATCGACCTAGGATCCGCGGCCGAGCTCGGCGCGGCCCCGTGTGTCATCCGAACCCACCGCCGAGGGCGCGGCGCGGCGCGGCGCCGCGTCGCCCGTTCACGGCGCGAGGCGCGAGAGCACGCGGATCCTCCCGCGCAGGTAACACATGCCCAAGTAGTCAGGTCATGGGCGGCCGAGCGCGAGCGCGGCCCGTGCCGCGGCGGCCGAGCACGACGGACCGGGATGAGCCCGCCGAGCGGGGCGCCTCCGCAGCTTCGCTCGCTCCGCTGCCCATCGACGCGATTCGGCGCGGAGGCTGAGCCGGCCCGAGCGGCGCTCGCCGTCGCCTCGCGGCCGCGCGTCGTCCGGATGCCGCGACGTCGGTCTGCGCTCCCTCTCATGACAGAGCCGGGCTGGATCGAGTGCGTGAGAGGGTACGCAGCGCGGGCTCAGCGAGCCTCCGTACGCGGCGAGATGTGCGAGCGCTCGGCACCCCGCTCAACACGCCCTCCGGCGCCGAGGGGCTCCTCGCGTGACATCCGGTGCGCACCTCCGCCCGCGATGTATTAGTCTGCGCGCCATGCCCGGCCGTCCGCACCTGCGCACCCTGCCCTTCACCCTGGCGGTCGTCGTCGCCGTCGTCGCCGCGGTCGTCTGGGTCTCAGAGCCCGCGTCGCCGACGTCATCGGCGCAGGCGGCGAGGAGGAGCGAGGCGAGGAGC
>JAGQIT010000887.1 GCA_020431135.1 Myxococcales bacterium
CCACGCCTTCTGGACGATCCACGACAGCGAGCGGTCCTGCCGAGCGGCCTCCGTTTGAATCTCTTTCAGCATCGTCTCCGGGAAGTAGAGCGATTGCTTGCGCTTGTCCGAGCTGGCCATGAATCAGCGATCTCCAACCTAGTGAAAAACGGGGATTTCAGGGTATGTTAGTGGTCGTTTGACTGTCAACCACGAGCCAGCCTCGGGGGCCGCGGGCGAGGCCGCGAACGCCCGCACGGAGGCCGCTGTCGCGGTCGCGTCGGCGGCCGACGGCGAGCCGATCGACGGCCGCGCCGCGCGGGCCCAGCAGCGCCGCGAGCAGCGGCGTTCTGAGATCATCGCCGCGGCGACGAAGGTGTTTCGCGAGAAGGGCTACCACGCGGCCTCGATCGGCGACATCATCGACGCCGCGGAGATCGCGCGAGGGACTTTCTACCTCTATTTCAACTCGAAGCGGGAGATCTTCACCGAACTCACGGCGGAGTTCCTCGCCCTGATCCGCGGCTCTGTACGCAAGATCTCCCTTGATTCGGGGGCGCCGCCGCCGATCGAGCAGATGCGCGCCAACTTCCGCCGGGTCATGAGCACTGTTCTCGCTCACGATGACCTGGCGACGATCATGCTCCGTGATCCGAGCGAGTTCGACGTCGAGGGCCAGGCGCAGATGCAGCAGTTCTTCGACCAGATCGTCGAGCTCATCGAGCTCGCGGTCCGCGTCGGACGCAGCCTCGGATTCGCTCGCGACTGCGACGATCACATCATCGCGGTCAGCGCTCTAGGGGCGCTGCGCGAGGTCCTGCGGCGGATGCTCGCCGCGCGCGCGGCCGCCGGCGTGAACGACAGCGAGGACGACGCGGGCGCGCCATCGCCCTCGTTGGTCGATACAGAGCGGCTCGCGGACGAGCTGGTCACCTTCTTCGTCCACGGGGTGTTTACCTGAGCGCGAGTCTCGGCTACCCTGCCGAGCCCTTCGTCGAACGCGGGTAGTACAGACTTACCAGGGGTTGCGTGCATGGCCCTCAACAAGGCTCAACAAGAGAAGTTTCGGAAGATCCTCCTCGACAAGCGAAAGAACTTGATCGAGCAGGCGCAACGTACGCTCGAGTCGGACATGGTCCTCTCGCCCGACGATCGCTTCGATGAGGTCGATCAGGCCTCGAGCGAGTACATGCAGGCGTTCTCCTTCCGCCTCCGCGGACGCGAGCGCTTCCTGATGGACAAGATCGATCTCGCCTTGCGCAAGCTCGACGAGGGGATCTACGGGATCTGCGAGGAGTGCGAGGAGATGATCTCGATCAAGCGCCTCCAGGCCCGCCCCGAGGCCCCCCTGTGCATCCAGTGCAAGGAGGCCCAGGAGCGCGAAGAGGCGGTCTACGCCGAGTAGCGCGGCGCCGGCTCCGGCCGGCGTCTTCGCGTTTGGCCCCCGCGTCAGCGTCCAGACGACGCGTTGAGGGCAGGCCCGACAGTCTGCGAGCGAGGAGAGAGCGCCTTGACCGGCGCTCGCCGTCGTTGACGGCCTTGGATCTGCGGAGCCGTGGATCCGCGAATCCGCGGTCGCCGGAGATGTCGCTGGCCTCGCGGGCGTGAGCTGTAGTACGCCCTCTGCGATCTCCGGCGTCGTCACGCGCGTCCCGGAATCACCCGGAGTCGATCCATGCGACCGATCCTCCTCGAACTCCCCGGCCTCGGCTGGCCTCTGCAGTCGTACGGAGTGGCGATGGGCCTCGCGCTCCTCCTCGCGTGGTTCATCGCCCTCGACCGGGCGCGGCGCGACGGCCTGCCGACCGAGACCCTGGGGATGAACTTCGTGGTCTCCGCCTTCGCCGGGGTCCTCGGGGCGCGCGCCCTCTACCTGGTCCAACACCCGGGGGCGACGGGCGGCCTCTTGACCCTGCCGGCGGGCGGCTTGGCGGTCGCCGGCGGGATGGTCGCGGCCCTCCTGGTCACGAGCGTCGCCTGCGCTCGCCGCAAGATCTCGACCTTCGCCTGGCTCGACGCGGTCGCCCCGGGCTTCGCGGTCGGCTACGTCGTCGAGCGGATCGGGGCCTACCTCGCGGGCGCGGAGTTCGGGCGCTACGTCGGCCAGGGCGACCTCGGCTACGCCCTGCGCGTCCAGTTCCCGGCGGGGACGCCGATCCACGACTACCACCAGCAGCTCATGAAGGGGCTGCCGACCTTCACCCCCGAGCTCTCCGCGCCGGTCCACCCGGTCCAGCTCTACGCGGCGGCCATGGGGCTTGTGATCCTCGTGATCGCGATCGTCGTCCGCCGACGCCGGCGCTACGTCGGTCAGGTGGCGGTCGCCACGCTCGCGGCCTTTCTCATCGCCCGCTGGGGGATCGAGGATCCGCTGCGCTTCGACGCCAGTCAGGTGATCCACGACCCGCTGCGCCTCGGCCACGTGTCCGCGCTCGGGCTCCTGGTCGTCCTCGCGGCGGTCGCGGGGACGCTCCGCCGGCGCGCCGAAGCCGGAGGGGAGGGGGCGTGAGCGACGGCACCGCGGCGGCGCCGATGCCCGTCGTCCTGATCCACGGGGCGCTGCGCAGCCGCGCCGGCCTCGCGCCGGTCGCCTGGTACCTGCGCCGCTTCGGCCTCGACGCCAGGCCCTTCGGCTACGACACCCGCGGCGCCAGCCTCGAGGCCCACGGCGAGGCGCTCGAGCGCTTCATTGACGAGTGGCAGGGGGCGCGGGCCGAGGGCGAGGCAGGGTTGCCGCGCCTCGGGATCCTGACCCACAGCATGGGCGGCCTCGTCGCCCGGGCCTACCTCGCGCGGCAGGGGGCGCGGGCCCAGTCGACGCGCCAGCGCCTCGTGATGCTCGCGCCGCCGAACCGCGGCGCGTGGCTGGCCCAGCGCTTCCGCGACTTCGCGCCGTTTCGTTGGCTCTACGGCGCGGCCGCAGAGGAGCTCCTGCCCGAGCGAGCCGCCGAGCTGCCCGTGCCTCCGTCGTCGACGGAGGTGCTGATCATCGCCGGCGGTCGAGGGGACGAGCGCGGCTACCTGCGGGCGATTCCTGGCGATAACGACGGCCTCGTCGGCGTCGACGAGACCCACCTCCCGGGGATCGCGCCGGTGATGGTCCGCGGCGCCCACTCGCTCCTCCAGTGGCGCCGCGATGTCCTCCGCGACGCCGCGCGCTTCCTGGTCGACGGGCCGTCGTCGGTCTAGCTGCGCGCTCGGGAGCCCGTCGCCGCGAGGTAGGCGGCCCCGAGCCGGCAACCGCCCCACGGCCGGGCGGCAGTCAGCTCGGCGTATCCAGGCCGCAGCGAGCCTCGTCGCGGAAGCTGGGCCGACGCAAGCGGCCTGAGGCGTCGATGGGCCGTCGTCGGCGCGAGGGCCGTCATCGGCGTGGCTGAGCGGTCGAGCGAGGCCCGCGTCGCGGCGCGGTAGGGCGGCGCCGAGCCGACGGGCCGTCGTCGGCGCCCATGGCAGCGGAGGGGTCGAGGTTCGCGTCGCGGCGCGCAGACGCGGCCTTCGAGTCAACACGCGGGCCCAGAGCCGGCGCCGCGGTGTTCCGTTGGCAGCCCTCGGCCCGGGGATGGATGCGGTTGGGCGACTCGCGGCCTGTGCGAGGTCTCGAACGACAGACCCCGAGAACGAAGTCAGCCGCGGCTCCGAAGAGCCGCGGCTGCAGTGCCGAAGGGCGGACTTGAACCGCCGACCTAGGGGTTATGAATCCCTCGCTCTAACC
>JAGQIT010000888.1:0-1106 GCA_020431135.1 Myxococcales bacterium
GATCGGCGAGCGCTACAACATCCGCGTGACCAACAACACCGGCGAGCGCGTCGAGGCCGTGGTCACCGTCGACGGCCGCGACGTCGTCTCGGGCGAGCTCGGCGACTACCGCGGCCAGCGCGGCTACGTCCTCGGCCCCTACGACTCGGTTGTCATCGAGGGCTACCGCCAGTCGCTCGACTATGTCGCCGCCTTCCGCTTCGCCGACATCCACCACAGCTACTCGACGCTGCGCGGCACGCCGCAGCACGTCGGCGTGATCGGGGTCGCGGTCTTCAAGGAGGCCGGGCGGCGCCGCGTCGCCAAGCCGCAGCCGGTCCAGCCGCGGCCCTACCCGCACTACTACGAGCCTTACGGGAGCGGCGGCAGCGCCCGCGCCGACGCGGCTGGCTCGGCGCCGGCGGCCGAGTCGAGCGCCGACTACAGCTACGGCGGGGCGACGACCTCGGCGACCCCGTCGACGCCCGGGCGGGCGAGCAAGCGCGGCGGCTCCGGCTACGCGCCGCCGCCCTCGCGGCCCAACCAGCTCGGCACGCAGTACGGCGAGACCACCTACTCGTCGGTCCGCGAGACGACCTTCAAGCGCAAGAACAAGCGGCGCCCCGACTCGATCACCAAGATCTACTACGACTCCCACGAGGGCCTGCGTGCCCGCGGGATCCCGGTCGACCCGCCGCACTACCACTACTACACGCCGCCGCCGCCGAACCCCGAGCCCTTCCCGCAGGTGGGCTACGCGCCGCCGCCTCCGCGGCGCTACTGAGGGGTCGACGACTGACGAAAGGCGAGGTCCCGCCGCGCGGCGAGGCCTCGCCGCGTTCTCGCGCCGGTTGTCTCGGGGCGCTCCCGATGACCAGGGTCTGCTTTAAGAGACAGGTTCATGGCGGGCGCGGAGCGTCGCGGCCTCCGCATCTTCGGGGCTGCGGCGCGCTCGCGTTGCCGGTCTCCCTGTGCCGAGACTCGCCGGAGGGGCTGTGAGTCGCGGCCTGGTCAGGCCGACGTGCGGGAGGGGTCGGGGGCCGTCGCTCTCGCGCGACGACCTCAGCATGCAGAGTCGCCGGAGGGACTGCGAGTCGCGGCCTGGTCAGGCCGACGCGCGGGAGGGG
>JAGQIT010000888.1:1168-5578 GCA_020431135.1 Myxococcales bacterium
CGCGGCGCGGCGAGGGGTCTCGCGGGCTCGCTCCGAGAGGACTCCTGCGAGTCGCGGCGAGGCGCGGTGCGTCGCGGTGGTCAGTCCGACGCTTCGGCGGGCATCGAGGGCTCCGCGACGCCCTCGCAGTTGCTCCCGGAGGGCTCTATCGTCATGTAGACGTAGGCGCGCTCCTGGGAGCCCGCGACCGGGATGAGGAGGCTGTCTTCGGGGACATGTACGCGCTCG
Organism: Myxococcales bacterium; assembly: GCA_020431135.1. Taxonomy (GTDB): domain Bacteria; phylum Myxococcota_A; class Polyangia; order Nannocystales; family Nannocystaceae; genus JADJRG01. The sequence goes on from JAGQIT010000888.1 coordinate 1,397, forward strand.
CGGAGCCCGGCGACGAGGCCCTCCTGCGAGGCGTAGGGCTCAAAGTAGGGCGCGGGCGCGTCGGCCGTGGGGACGTGGAGCGCGGCGAGCGACGGGCGGTGGGTGTCGCGGAGGAGGGTCCGCGTCCAGGCCTCGTCGAGGAGGTGCCAGTAGGGGACGAAGATCGCCTCGAGCTTCGGGGCCGCGGCGCCGAGGTCGAGGGCCGCGAGCTCGTCGAGGCTGAGCTCGGCGTCGCCGAGGTGGAGGAAGGCGTCGGCGCCGACCTCGAGGAGGAAGCCGAGGTGCTCGATCGGCGGCCTGCGCTCGCGGCCGTGGTGGAGGTTGAGGATCCGCAGGCGGACGTCAGGGCTGAGCGCGATCTCGCGCGGCGAGCCCTCCGGCGGGAGGACGGCGCGGGCCCGCCCCTCGATCGCCGCGAACGCGGCCGCGTCGACGCTGCGCATCGCGGCGACGGCCTGCGGCGTCGTGATCACCTGGGCCCGCGGGTTGCCCTGGAGGAGCCGCAGCGTGAGCCGCGGGTCGAAGTGGTCGCCGTGGTGGTGAGTGGCGAGGACGTAGACCGCGGCGAGGTCGGACGCGGCGCCGTAGGTCTTCAGGAGGGTCGCGCGCTCCGCGGGCGACGGCGCCTCGTAGCCGGGCAGGCCGTCGCCGACGACGGCGTCGATGAGGATCGCGATCGCCGGCGCGTCGCCGCTGCGGACGTTGAGGAGCACCCCCTCGTTGGCGCCGAAGTACCACGAGGTGATCGGCTGCGTTCGCGGGGTCGCGTCCGCTGGGCGCTCTGGCGCGGCGGCGGCGGCCTCCGCTTCGCTCGGCTCCTGCGGCGTCGTGGTCGGTCGCTCCGGCGCGCAGCTCGGCGCCGAGGCGAGGCCGCAGACCAGCGCCATAGCGGCGCGGCGCCAGGATCGTCGCCGGAGGAGCACCTCTTGAGTAGACCACAGGCCCGCGGGGCCGGGTGGCCTACTTCGCCGCGGGCGCGACCGCGTGCGGCAGGACCTCGCCGAGGAGCCGGCGCACGGCCGCGGCCGCGCAGGCGAGGCCGAAGGCGCCGGTGACGAAGGAGGCGGTCCCGTAGATCACCGAGCGGTGCTCGCACGAGTGCGGGCTGTTCTGTCCCTGCGGACAGACGCAGCGGAACCCCTCGCCGTTGTCGTAGGCGAGCTCGAGCGGCTCGGCCGGCTCCTCCGTCGAGTAGATCGTCGGGATCCCCCAGGGCGCGTCGCCGCGCGGGAAGTCGTGGCGCTGGCGGAGGATCTTGCGGGTCGCGGCGAGGAAGGGGTCGCCGCGGACCTTCGAGAGGTCGGCCTCGCGGATCCGCGTCGGATCGAGGCGCCCCGAGGCGCCGCCCGAGACCACCAGCGGGATCCCGCGCGCGCGGCAGGTGGCGATGAGGTGGGTCTTGGCCGCGAGGTTGTCGATCGCGTCGATGACGAGGTCGGGCGCCTGGTCGGGCGCGCCCCCGAGGATCCGCTCCGAGCTGCCCTCGTTGTAGAACTCGCGGATCGCCTCGACCTCGCAGCGCGGGTTTATCAGGCGCAGGCGCTCGGCCATCACCGCGGCCTTGGGCTTGCCGGTCGTCCCCTTCATCGCGTGGAGCTGGCGGTTCGCGTTGGTCACGCAGACGAGGTCGAAGTCGACGATCGTCAGGCGGCCGACGCCCGAGCGGACGAGCGACTCGGCCGCCCACGAGCCGACGCCGCCGAGGCCGATCACCGCGACGTGGCTGGCGAAGAGGCGGATCATCCCGGGGTCGCCGACGAGGCGGCCCATGCGATCGAAGCGGCGGTGGAGGCGGTAGCGCGCGTCCTCGGCCTCCTCCGGCGACAGCGGGGCCGCCGGTATCGGCAGCTCGGCGACGGGGCGCGCTGCGGCAGGGGGCGGGGACTCGGGGGTCGCCGACGGGTCGGCGGCCGCCTGCTTGCGCCGGCGCAGGGCCGACAGGGCGATCGTCTGGGTGGCCATATCAGCAGCCCTCCGCCTCGGCGAGGGTCTCCGAGCGCATCACGCACTTGGCGTACTCGGCGTAGTAGTACTTGCCGCGCAGGCGGAGCTTGGTCCGCTTCTCCTTGGTGCAGCGCAGGCGGAGCTGATCGATCAGCGCGTCGCGGGCGTTCGGCGCCTTGTCGCCGACCTCAGCGACGGTCATCTCGATGATGTGGTCGCAGACGACCTCCGGCGACGGCGCGCGCAGGAGGAAGAACCACACCAAGGTGAGGAAGGCGACGAGGGTCAAGAAGATGACGCCGGCGATCCGCATGGCTCACCAATTGCCAGGAAGCGCGGCTAGCCGCCACCATCGATCACGCGGAAGGCGGCCCGGCGCTTCTGGACCTGCTTCTCGTCGGTGCTCGGGGTGCTCGGGGCGCTCGGGGAGGTCGTGGCGCTCGGGGAGGTCGTGGCGCTCGGCGCCTCCAGGCTGTCGGCGTCGGCGTCGCTGTCCTCCGCGGCTTCGGCGCCCGGGGCCTCGGGCGCGCCGCTCACGGCGTCGACCTCCTCGACGGCGCTGACCGGCCGCAGGTCGGGCTGCTTGGCCTTGGCGCTCTCGGAGCGCGCCTTCTGGAACATCACCCGCACCGACTCGGGCATGTTGCGGTCGAGGACGATCCCGCGGCCGGTCGCTCGATCGGCGACGATGTAGATCGCCTCCCAGGGGAACTCGCAGCGGGTGACGTAGCCGCCGAAGGAGAGGTCCGCGGCGAGGCCGGTGTCGCCGAAGGTGAGATCGAGCGGGTAGCTGGCGTCGAGGTCGATGATCAGCCGCTCCTTCCACTGCTCGCGGATGAAGTCGGGGCAGACGACGTCAGCGTGGCTCGCGTTGACGTGGAGACGAGGGCAACGGCCAGCGGCGTAGAGCGACTCGATCACACTCTGGACCGGATGCACCATGGCCGTAACGTAGCGGAAAACGGCCGCCCGTGCGAGTCCAGCCCCGCCCAGGGCGCCGGTCGGCGTCCGCAGATCGGGGCCCCAGCGGTCGCGCGTCCGGGCCAAATCGAGCCGCCTGCGAGCCCGCGCTCGCGGACATCGAGCGGCCTCAAGGGAGCGGCGCGCGACCCGTCCGCGCGGGCCTCGGCGAGGCCCCTGCACGCGCGGTCACCCGGCGCGCCGCGGCCCTTCGGTCCGCAGAGGTCAGGAGAACGCGCTCAGGCCGGTGATGGCGCGGCCGATCGCCAGCGTGTGGATCTCGTGGGTGCCCTCGTAGGTGAAGACCGTCTCGAGGTTGCACACGTGGCGCATGATGTGGAACTCGCCCATGATGCCGTTGCCGCCGAGCATCGACCGCGCGGTCCGGGCCGCGGTGAGGGCCATGCGCACGTTGTCGCGCTTGAGCATCGACACCTGGACCGGCGTCAGCTTGCCGTGCTCCTTGAGGCGCCCGCAGTGGTGGGCGAGGAGGAGCCCCTTGGCGATCTCGTTGTGGAGCTCGACGAGCTTTTGCTGGGTGAGCTGGAAGCCGGCGATCGGCCTGCCGAACTGCACGCGATCGAGGGTGTAGCGGCGGGCCCGCTCGTAGACCCCCATCGCCGCCCCGACCGCGCCCCAGCCGATCCCGTAGCGCGCCTGAGTCAGGCAGCTCAGCGGGCCCTTGAGCCCCTTCACGCCGGGGAGGAGGTTGGCCTTGGGGACGCGGACGTCGTTGAGAACGATCTCGCCGGTGATCGACGCGCGCAGGCTCAGCTTGCCCTTGGTCTCCGGGGTGTCGAAGCCCTTCATCCCGCGCTCGACGAGGAAGCCGCGGATCACCGGCGCGTCGCTGCCGTGGTCGATCGTCTTCGCCCAGACGACGCAGACGTCGGCGATCGGGCTGTTGGTGATCCAGAACTTCTGGCCGTTGAGGATGTAGTCGCCGTCCGGGCCGTCCTGGACCGCGTGCGTGCGCATCGACCCGGGGTCGGAGCCGGAGTTCGGCTCGGTCAGGCCGAAGCAGCCGATGACCTCGCCGGCGGCCATCCGCGGGAGCCAGCGCTGCTTCTGCTCTTCCGTGCCGAAGGCCGAGATCGGCCACATCGCCAGCGCCGACTGGACCGAGCAGAACGAGCGGATGCCGCTGTCCTGGCGCTCGAGCTCGATCATCGTCAGGCCGTAGGCGACCGGGCCCATGCCGGCGCAGCCGTAGCCGTGGATCGGCGCGCCGAGGAAGCCCATCTCCGCGAACTCGGGGATGAGCTCGCGGGGGAAGGT
>JAGQIT010000888.1:5588-5853 GCA_020431135.1 Myxococcales bacterium
CCGGCGCGACCCGGCGCTCGCAGAACTCGCGGGTCGCCGACCAGGTCAGGTGCTCCTCTTCGCTGAGCAGGTGATCGATCGACAGCACGTAGGGGGTCGCGTCCATGGCCGCGGATCTACCACGGATCGACCGCGCCACAGGGCCGCTCATCGCCCGGCGCCGCCGTGAGCGGGCGCCCGCTCAGCGTCCCGTGGCATGGGCCCCGCGCGCCGCGGCGAGACGCCGCTGTCGCGGGCGAGGGCACGCGGGCGCGCGGGACTTCCT
>JAGQIT010000889.1 GCA_020431135.1 Myxococcales bacterium
GAGGGCTTCTGGTCGCCCTCGGGCGCGCCGCCGCCGCTCAAGTGGGCGGTCGCGGCGATCTTCACGATCCTCGTCGCCGCCTACCTCGCGCTCGCCGGGCGCCGAGGGGAGGGCGGATGAACCTCGCGGCGATCCGCGTCGTCCTCCGCCCGCGGGGCCAGGCGGAGATCCTCGATCTCGCGGCGCTGTGGTGCTTCGGCGTCGATCGAGGGCTCTTCGCGCGCCTCGCCGCGATCGTCCTCCTGCCGTCGCTAGCGCTGTGCGCGGGCGCCCGCGGCCTCCTCGGCTGGTCCTGGGCCGACGTCTGGCTCCTCGCCGCCGCGCTCGCCACCGTCACGCAGGGGGTGTTCACGGTGGCCGCGAGCCGGGCGCTCTTCGCCTGCGAGGTCGCCGTCGGCGACGTTCTCCGCGGCTTCGCCAGGCGCCTGCCGGCCTACCTCGGGGCGCTGGTGATCACCCGCGGGATCCTCGGGCTCGCGGCCCTCACCGTCGTCCTCGCGCCGCCCGCCTGGGCCCGCGTCGCCTTCGTCCACGAGGCCTGCCTCCTCGAGGGCGCGTCGCCGATCTCGGCGGCCCAGCGCGCCTGGGGGCTCGCCCGCAGCCGCGGCGTCGAGGTGATGATCCTCCTCGGCGGCGTCGCCATCGCCGCCGCGGTGATGGTCATCGCCGCCGAGCTCCTCGGCCGCGCGGCCGTCGAATTCGTCCTCCAGCTTCCGGCGGCCTTCGGCGCGCTCGCCGAGGACTACGGCTCCTACTACGCCCTCCTCGGCTTCCACGCGGCGATCCCCTACATCGCCGTCGCGCGCTTCCTCGGCTACATCGATCAGCGCACGCGCGGCGACGGCTGGGACATCCAGCTCCGCTTCATGGCCCTGGCGAGCGAGCGCGGGAGGTCGTCATGAGCCGCCGTCCTCCCGACGCACGAGCGCCGCGCGAGGGCCCGTGGGGGGCCCGTCGCGGGCTGTTCGGGGTCGTTTTCGGCGTCTTGACGGGTCTCGTCGCGCTCGAGGCCGGGGCCGCCGACGCGCGCTCGATCCTCGGCGACAAGGCCTACGGCTTCTGCCACGACGAGCGCTACCCGCTGACGGAGGACGAGGCCGCGTGGTGCCCCCACCTCCCGGAGTCGCGGCCGCCGTGCCCGACCTTCCGCGCCGCCTGCTCGGCGCCGCGGGCCAAGGGCAGCCCGAGCGCCACGGGCACGCGCACGGCGGACACCGCCAGCGAGACGAAGCGCAGCCGCGGCGACTCGGGGGCGCGCGGCCGAGGTGGCGACGGATCCTGGGACCGGGAGGCCGAGCCGGGGACGCCGCTCGAGGCGAAGCCCGAGCCCGAGGTCGACGTCGACGAGGGAGCCCTCGGCCCCTTCGCCCAGGTGTTGATGTGGCTGATCGTCGGCGGGATGCTCGTCGCCCTCATCGTCCAGATCCGCGGCGGCGGCCGCCGAGGGAGCGACGCGCCTGCGCCCGCGGTCGCCCCTGAGATCGACGACGAGGTCGGGGAGCTGCCGGCGATCGAGGATCCGACGCTCACCGTCGACGCGCTCCTCGAGCGGGCCGAGGCGCGGGCGCGGGTGGGCGACCTCGCGGCGGCCGTCAGCGACGGCCACGCGGCGCTGATCCGCCGCCTCGCCGGGCGCGGGCGGATCCACCTCGATCCGTCGCGGACCAACGGCGATCACGTCCGGGCGCTGCGCGAGGACCCGCCGCTCTACGCCGAGGTCCGCGACGTCGTCCGCGTCGTCGAGCGCGTCCAGTTCGGCCACACGCCGGTCACCCGCGCCGACGTCGACGGCCTCCTCGGGCGCGTGCGCTCGGCCTTGGGGCGCCTCGCGGCGGCGCTCCTCCTCGTCTGGACCGGCCTCGCCTGCGACGATCAGCCCGACAAATACCCGTGGTCGCACTCGCCCTCCGGCGCCGCCGGGGTGATCGAGCTCCTCGGCGATCGCGGCGTCGACGTCCGCTACCGCGTCGAGCCGCTCGCCGGCCTCGACACCGCAGGCCCGGCGCTGATCGTCAAGGACAACGCCGGGCTCTCCGACGACGAGTGGGACGCGCTCTTCCGCTTCGTGAGCACCGGCGGGCGGGCGATGATCGTCGGCACGAAGGGGATCGACGTGATGTTCGTCGTGCGCGCGTGGGCGCGGAGCGGCGCGGTCATGGAGCCGCTCCCAGGCGATCGCGTCTCGACCACGCACACCCTCGTGGTCCCGCCCGGCGCCGGCTTCAAGATCGAGAACCGCGACGCCTTCGTTCTCCGCGCGGACGAGGAGGGGACGGCCTACGTCGCGGGCCGCGAGATCAGCGACGGCTTCGTCCTCTACCTCGCCGACGATCGCCTGCTGACCAACGGCGCCCTGGCGATCGCCGACAACGGCGAGTACCTCGCGCGCCTCATCGCGCTCCTCGATCGCAGCGCCGTCGAGATCGTCGAGGGGGAGGTGCGGGCGATGAGCGCCGGGGTGTCCGGCGCCTCGGGCCCCTTGGACGCGGTCGAGCGCGCCGACCTCACGGCGCCGATCCTCCAGCTCCTCGCGCTCGTTCTCCTCCTCTACCTGTGGCGCGGCGTCCACTTCGGCCGCCCGCAGGATCCGCCGGCGCCGTCGCGCCGCCGCTTCGACCAGCACGTCGACGCGCTCGCCCGCCTCTACGCCCGCGCCGGGGCGCGCCGCC
>JAGQIT010000890.1 GCA_020431135.1 Myxococcales bacterium
CGCCGACGCGAGCGCCTGCACGCGCGGCTCGACGCGCTCATCGCCGCGGCGCGCCGCGAGCCGGGCGACGACATCCTCAGCCTCCTCGTCGGCGCGCGCTACGAGGACGGCGCGCCGATGACCGACGCCGACGTCCGCGCCCAGCTCCTCCTCCTCGTCGTCGCCGGCCACGAGACCACGGCGATCGCCATCGCCTGGGCCCTCTACGCGCTCCACCGCCCCGAGAACGCCGGCGCGCGCGAGCGCCTGCTGGAGGAGCTAGCGACGCTCGGGCCCAGCGACGACGTCGACCCCGAGGTCGTCGCCAAGCTCCCCTACCTGAGCGCCGTGTGCGACGAGACGCTGCGCCGCTTCCCCCTCGCGCCCGCCCCCGCGCCGCGTCGCCTCCTCCAGCCGCTCGAGCTCGCGGGCTACACCCTGCCCGCGGGGGTCGGCGTCGCCGCGGCGATCGGCGTCGCCCACCTCGACCCGCGCACCTACCCCGAGCCGCTGCGCTTCCGCCCCGAGCGCTTCCTCGAGCGGACCTTCTCCCCCTTCGAGTTCCTCCCCTTCGGCGGCGGCGCCCGGCGCTGCCTCGGCGCCGCGATGGCGACCTACGAGATGCGGATCGTCGTCGCCACGATCCTCCGCAGCGTCGACCTCCGCCTCGCGTCGCTGCGCCCCGACCCGGGCAAGATCCGGGCGACCAACGCCGGCCCGGCCTACGGCGTGAAGGTGGTCGTCGAGGCGCGGCGCTGAGCTCCCCGCCGCGCGGGAGCGGGCGCGTCGAAAGGCCGAATCCGCGCCCCTGCGCGCTCCCAGCCGGTCGGGCCCCGGCGCCCTTCGGGTACCCTTGGCGGGCCCGTGTCCTCCCCCGCCCCGCTCGAGCTCGGCGACGCCCTCGACGCCCTCGTCGATCAGTTCGCCGATCCCTGGTCGTTCCTCCGCGAGCTGATCCAGAACGCCATCGACGCGGGCAGCCTCGAGATCGACGTCCTCCTCGATCACGACCCCGACCAGGGGATGATGACGATCGAGGTCGTCGACAACGGCGAGGGCATGGACCGCGAGATCATCGACGCCCGCCTGACGCGCCTGTTCTCGTCGGCGAAGGACGGCGACTACACGAAGATCGGCCGCTTCGGCATCGGCTTCGTCTCGGTCTTCGCCATCGAGCCCGAGCTCGTCTGCGTCGACACGGCCCGCGCCGGCGAGCACTGGCGGGTGCTCTTCAAGAAGGATCGCAGCTTCGAGCGGATCCTCCTCAATCACCCCGGCGAGGGGACGACCGTCCGCGCCTTCCTCAAGCGCGACGAGGCCGAGTACGCGGCGGCGCGCGAGCGGGCCCGCGAGGTCGTCCGCTACTGGTGCCGCCACGCCCACGTCGAGATCCGCTTCGACGGCGAGCGGATCTCCGAGCCGCTCAGCCTCGAGTCGCGCTGCGTCGCCTCCTACGAAGAGGAGGGCACCGCGGTGATCGTCGGCGTCTGGCCCGAGGCCGCGGCGCCGCGCGGGTACTACCACGGCGGCCTCACGCTCTTCGAGGAGGTCGGCGACGGCGCGGCGCTCCCCCACCTCGCCTTCAAGATCGACTCGCGCTTCCTCGAGCACACGCTGACCCGCGACAACG
>JAGQIT010000891.1 GCA_020431135.1 Myxococcales bacterium
TCCACCAGGGCTACCTCGAGCTCGGGCGCAAGCGGAGCCAGCGCGGCGGCTTCGTCCGCGTCGGTCGCCAGGAGATCCAGGTCGGCTCGCGCCGCCTGATCGCCGACCGCAACTGGCACCCGGTCGGCCAGAGCTTCGACGCCCTCCGCCTCTACGGCGCGATCGGTCGCTTCGGCGCCGACGTCGGCGTGATGGTCCTCGGCCACGCCCGCGCCTTCACGATCGACGATCCGAGCGGCGACCCCGACCTCGCGACGCCGGTCGCCAGCCCCGGCAGCTACGCCGGCTACGTCGAGCTCTTCGCCCACCTCAGCCGCGCGATCAAGCTCGAGGCCCTGGCGATCGGCCTCTTCGAGCGGCCGACCCCGTGGGCGCCGACGACCGAGCGCAACATCATCAACGCCGGCATGCGCTTCTTCGGCGAGCCGCTGCCGGGGCTCACCTACGACGTCGAGAGCTACGCCCAGGGCGGCACCAACCTCGGCCTGCGCCACCGCGCCTGGGCGCTGCTGAGCGACGTCGGCTACACCTTCAAGCACCCGCTCCGCCCCGGCGGCCACCTGCGCTACCACCACGCCAGCGGCCAGGCGTGCACCGGCACCCCGGAGGAGGGCTGCGGCAACACCTCGAGCACCGAGTTCCACCGCCTCTTCGGCCTCCGCCACGCCTTCTACGGCATCGTCGATCGCGTCGCCCACTCCAACCTCCGCGAGGTCGAGGTCGCGACGAAGATCCGCCCGCACGAGTCGGTGAAGCTCAACCTCAGCTACCACTTCCTCCAGCTCGACGAGCCGACCGGCCTCTGGCAGAACGCCCCCGATCAGCAGGTCGGCCGCGGCTGGGATCCGACGAACACCGACCGCAACCTCGGCCACGAGATCGACTTCATCGTCAACTACCGGCCCTACGAGCCGCTGATGGTCCAGCCGGGCTACGGCGTCTTCTTCCCGCTCGAGGCGGCGCGGCGGCTCACCGGGCCGGCGCCGCAGCACTTCATCTACCTCTGGCTGATCGCCAACTTCTAGCGCGTGGTCTCGCGCTGCGATCGTCGGCGCTCTCGGCTTCGCCGCAGCGCCGCGGCGCCGGGCATCCTGCGAGCGTCGCCGGAGCCGAGAGCGGCGGCGAGGGCAAGCGCCGATTTGCGGGACGGGCTCCTCGGCGGTGTACCCTGCGCCCATGCGCCCCGCCTGCGGCGACCTGCTCCCCTGCCTCGCCACCGCGCCCATGGCTGAAGAGCCAGGAGGCGCGGCGCCTGCCGAGGCGCCGACCTACATGCTCGAGCGCCGCCTCGAGGCCCTGAACGACGAGGAGGGCGAGCGCCTGCCGACGAGCCTCCCGCGGGTCATCGACGCCCACGTCCACCTCTTCCCCGACCGCCTCTTCGACGCGATCTGGCGGTGGTTCGACGCCTACGGCTGGCCGATCCGCTACCGCCTCTACACCGACAGGGTCGTCGAGTTCCTGCGCCGCCGCGGCGTCGACCGGATCGTCGGCCTCCACTACGCCCACAAGCCCGGCATCGCCGCGAGCATGAACCGCTACATGGCCGACGTCGTCGCCCGCCACCCCGAGGTCCTCGGCGCGGCGACGGTCTTCCCGGGGGAGGAGGACGCGGGCGGGATCCTCGAGCGCGCCTTCGCCAGCGGCCTGCGGGCGGTGAAGATGCACTGCCACGTCCAGAGCTTCGCCCCCGACGACCCGGCGCTGCACGAGGTCTACGCGACCTGCGCAGCCCACGACGTGCCGCTCGTCATCCACGCCGGCCGCGAGCCGCGGAGCCCGGCCTACAAGGTCGACACCTACGCCCTGTGCGCCGTCGACAGGATCGAACATGTCCTCAAGGACTACCCGACGCTGCGCCTCGTCGTCCCCCACCTCGGCGCCGACGAGTACGACGGCTACGCGCGCCTGCTCGGCCGCTACGACAACCTCTGGCTCGACACGACGATGACGGTCGCCGGCTACCTCCCGGGGAGCGACCCGCGGTGGGTGCTCCGCGTGCGCCCAGGGCGGGTGCTCTACGGCACCGACTTCCCCAACCTTCCCTACGCCTGGGATCGCGAGGTCCGGCGGCTGCGGGCGCTGGCGCTGCCCGAGGAGGAGCTCGAGCTCCTCCTCGGCCGCGCCGCGGCGGAGCTCTTCGGGCTCTAGGAGGCCGTCCGCGTACTCGACGCGGCCTCTCACACTCATGCACATATGGACATGGCCGAATCACCATCCGCCTCGCGGCGTTGACACGCCGCGTTCGCGCGCGTACGGATCCGGGTGATGGCGACGTCCAAGCCCAACCCAGACGCAGCCCTCGGCCGCCGCCTGAGGCGCTGGATCACCCTCTTCGCCCGGCGCCCCGACGTCGAGGTCGTCGCGTGTGAGGCCGGCGCGCCGACGAAGCTCCGGTCAAGGGCCTGCCGCGGGCGCTCACAGCGATCTACCAGGCGATGAACGGGGCGACGCTCGCCTGGCGGATCCCCGGCGATGAGCTCGTCCACCGCCTGGCGATCCCGGCGGCGGCGGAGGACGAGGCGCCCTACGCCGAGCCGCCGCACCACGGCCTCTTCTTCGGCGACCTCGCCGAGCGCGTCAGCCTGTGGCGGACGATCGACGAGCCGTCCGCGGAGCTCAAGGCCTACTTCGTCGGCCTCGACGGCAAGCGGCCGTCGACCGTCCTCTTCACCGACGCGAACTACGGCCACAGCGGCTACTGCGGCGCCGTGACCAAGTACTTCACCGACGGCGCCAAGGCCTGCTTCACCAACAACCGCTTCGCCAAGGACGCCGCCGCCAAGCGGGCCCTCGCCGCCCTCAAGGCCGCGTCGCGCGACCTCAAGAAGAGGACCGAGAAGCGGAGCGCGCTAGTGGAGCTCGGGCTCGATCGCGAGGAGGCCGACGACCTCATCGACTGGCTCGGCGCCGACCTCCGCTACCTCCTGCCGAAGTAGGCGACCGCGAGCGCCTACTCGCCGGCGCTCGCCGCCGACGCCAGCTCCTCGACGGAGAGGCAGCGCAGCGCCCGTCCGCGGCCGTCGTCGAGGCAGGCCAACGACCCCGCGTCGCAGCCGCGGAAGGCCGAGGCCTGCCCCTCACCGCAGGTGCAGTCGACGCCGGCGAGTGGGAAGCGAGGGCATGCGCCGGCGCTGTCGAGGCGCTCGAGCTCGGCGTCGAGGCGGCCGCAGACGCGGGTCAGCGGGCGGTGCAGGAGGCGCTCGAGCCAGCGCCAGCGCTCGCGCAGCGCCGCGCCCTCGGCGACCCGCGCCTGGCGATCGACGAGCTGCTCCGCGGCGGCGCAGGACCGCTCGACCCGCGCGCCGACGGTGAGGTACGCCGCCACCCCAGCGCCGACCACCAGCGCGAGCACGAGCGCGGTCATGAGCCCACCGCGGACGACCTCGCGCCGCCGCGGGCTCCGCTCGTCGCGCTCCCCGTTGGCGAGGTAGCCGCCGATGTGAACGCCGAGGCCGGTGCCGAAGAGGAGGCCTACGAGCGCGTGGAGCACCCCAGGGTCGCCGAACCAAGCGCCGGCCAGGACCGCGACGAGGCCCGCCGTCGACGCCCGCGCGCCGCGGCGAAACTGCTGCGGCGACGGCCACAGCGCCCCGCCCGGCTCCTTGGCGAACACGGGGGCGAGCATCGCAGAGGCGCCGCCGACCTGCCAAGCGAGGACGCCCGTCGTCGTGTAGGATGGGGAGGATGCTCCGTCACGCGCGAGCGGCCCTCGGCGCCGCGGCCCTCCTCGGCGGCCTCGTGGTCGCGCCGGCCTCGGCAGGCGCCGCGACCCCGGGGCCGGACGACGGGATCCACCGCGGCCGCGGCTGGTACGACGCGGATCTCCGGATCCCCGAGCCGCCGCTGGCCCTCGCCCTCGTGATCATCGGCGCCGCGGCGATGCGTCTCCGCGATCGTCGGCGCGCCCGCGGCTAGCAACCCGCCTCCGCGCGGCGCTCAAGCCCGTAGTGAGGCGAGCGTGAAGACTCAGTCGCCGACGAGGCGGACCGCCAGCCCGTCGTGACGCGCGCGACCGGAGGCTGATAGCCTCCACCGCGATGCCCCGCCTCGACCTCGACGACGCCTCGCTCCACTACGAGACCGCCGGCGAGCGCGGCCCGCGGGTGCTCATGGTCCAGGGGGTCGGCGCGATCGGAGCGGGCTGGCGCCCGCAGATCGACGCCCTCGCCCGCGACCACCGCCTCGCGTGGTTCGACAACCGAGGCATCGGCCGCAGCAGCGACGACGGCCGCAAGCTGACGATCGCCAGGCTCGCGGCCGACGCCCTCGCGCTGATGGATCACCTCGGCTGGGAGCGCGCCCACCTCATCGGCCACTCGATGGGCGGAATGATCGTCCAGGAGGCCGCCCGTCAGGCGCCGCACCGCGCCCGCAGCGTCGGCCTCCTGTCCACCTCACGCCGCGGCCGCGACGTCCTCCTCCTGTCGGCGCGGGCGCTCTGGCTGTCGATGAAGATGCGCTTCGGCGCCGAGGAGCGCCGCTGGCGGGCCTTCGCCGACCTCGGCTTCCCGCGCCCCTACATCGACTCCGTCGGCTACGCGGAGGTCGTGGCGCAGCTGCGCGCGTCGTTCTGCGACGACTTCGTCCGCATGCCGCCGATCGTCCGCCGCCAGATCGCCGCGCTCGCCCGGCACACCGGCGGCGACATGGCGCCGCTGCGCGCCCTTCCGGCGCTGATCATCACCGGCAGCCACGATCTCTCGGTGCCGACCCGCCTCAGCGACGATCTCCGCCGCCATCTCCCGCACGCCCGCTTCAAGCGCTTCACCGACGCGGGCCACGCGGTCCCGCTCCAGCACGTCGAGCCGATCGATCGCCTCCTCCGCGAGCACTTCGCCAGCGCCGGCGGCTGAGATCGCCGCGGCGGAACCTCGCGTCCCCGCACCTGTCTAGTCGAACATGTCCGCGCGACGCCAGACCTCGGCCCCGCTCCTCACCGCGATCCTGCTCGCGGCCTGCACCTCCGCGGCGCCGCCCGCCGACGACCGCGTCGTCGCAGACGAGGCGGCGCGCGCCACCCAAGCCCGCGAAGGAGGCGCCGCCACGACGGCGACGGTGAGCCAGCCGCTCGAAGCTGCGCCCGCGCCCGCGCCCGTCGACGCCCCGCCGATCGAGCCGGCGCCCCCCTGCCCCGCGGCGGTCGCCGACGCACCAACCGCCCTCTTCGACGACACGGTGCTCATCCGCCCGCCGGTCGGCGTCGAGCTCGTCGAGATGACCCCGGCCCTCGCCCGCAGCCTGGCGCCGACGACCTCGGCGTGCGATCGCGTCGTCACCCACATGCTCGTCGGCCTCGTCGAGGACGAGCCCGCGCGCACGCTCGTCGACCTCCGGGATCAGATCGCGGCGGCCACCGATCTCCCGGCGGAGGCGCTGACGTGGACCGAGACGCGCGAGCAGGCGAACCGCCTCGAGGGCGCCTACGCGGTGCGGGCGACCGCCGGAGGCGCCCCCGCGCGCGGATGGTTCGTCATCTCCCGCATGCACGGCGTCGCAGCGTGGGTCCAGATCGAGGCCGCCGTCGCCGACTTCGACGCGCTCGCGCCGACGCTCAAGGACTCCGGGGAGCGCCTGTTGATCGTCCCGCGCGGCTGAGACGACCGCTATCCTCGAGCGGTGATCGACGTCGGCGACCTAGCCCCCGACGCGCTCCTCAGCGCGCCGCTCCTCGACCGCGACGGGAGCGCGGCGCCCCTGCGCGCCCACCTGCCTCCCGGACCGGCGCTCCTCCTCTTCCTCCGCCACTTCGGCTGCGTCGGCTGCTCGCGCCAGGTCGAGCAGCTGACGCCGCGGGTCTGGGAGCTGCGTGACCTCGGGGTGACCTCGGTGTTCATCGGCAACGGCCGACCGGAGCACCTGCGCGGCTTCGTCGAGCGTCACGCGCTCGCCGACAAGGAGGTCGTCCTCCTCACGGACCCCGAGCTGCGGGCCTACGCGGCCCTCGACCTCGAACGCTCGCTGTGGTCGGCGCTGCGCCCGAAGGCGCTCTTCGGCCAGCTCAAGGCCTTCGCGGCGGGCTTTCGCGGCGGGCGGATCGAGGGGGACGTCGAGCAGCAGGGCGGCGCCGCGCTCCTCGACGACGCCCGGCGGATCGTCTGGCTGCGCCGCGCCCACTACACCGCCGACGAGGTCGACGGCTCGGACGTCGTCGCCGCGGCGATGCGCCTCGCCGTCGCCCGCCGCCGCCAGGAGGGGGGGCTGGTCCTGTGATCGACGTCCTCGTCCACGCCGCCAACCTCCTCTTCCTGTCGTCGTACCTGGTCCGCGACATCCTCTGGCTCCGCGCCCTGACGATCACCGCGACGCTGAGCCTCTTCCCGTACTACATCACCAACGGCCTCACCCTCCCTGTCGCCTGGAACAGCGTCTTCATCGCGATCAACCTCGTGCAGATCTACCTGCTGCTCCTCCAGCGCCGGCCCTGCCGCCTCGACGCCCGTCAGCAGCGCCTGTATCACCGGGTCTTCCGCGCCCTCAAGCAGCGCGAGTTCCTCGCCCTCGTCAGCGTCGGCCAGTGGCGCGAGGTCGGCCCCGGCGACCGCCTGATCGACGCCGGCGAGATCCTCGACGAACTCTACGTGATCGACGAGGGGGCCCTCGACGTCGAGGTCGGCGAGCGCCGGGTGACCACCCTCGCCGGCGGCAGCTTCGTCGGCGAGATGAGCTTCATCACCGGCGAGCCGACCTCGGCGGCGGTCGTCGCCAGCGCGCCGACGCAGCTCCTGACCTGGCGGCGCGGCGACCTCGATCCCTTCCTCGCCCGCCACCCCGAGACCCGCGCGGCGCTCCAGCTGATCCTCGGCGCCGACATGGCGGCGAAGCTCCGCGCGGCGTAGGGGCGTCCCGGCGAGCCGCACGCGGCGAAGAACCCAAACCGAGGCTCAAGACGTCGGCGCCGAACAGCTCTGGCCGGCACGGAGGTTCGCGTCGGTACGCGGCGCAGCGTCGTGCCGACGCGCCATTACGCGCCCTGGCGACCTCCCTCGCGCACGCGCCGGGTCACGGCGTTCTCCGGCGCGCAGCCGCAGCGTCCCCCCCGAAGCCCGAGGTCACGCGGGTCGATCCCCGGGGGGAGGATCCCCCAGGTGACGTCGGGTGAGGCGCCCGAGAACGCGCCTTCACGCGCCTCTGGCCGGCGATTTCGCCTCGAGTGATATCCTCGGACTCTGGTGTCTCATCGGTCAGGATCGACGGAGCCGCGCGCGGGCCCGACGGGCGAGCCTGCGAGCGCCGGCGGCCCCGACCCGTCGCTGACGTCGACCCAGCCGATGCGGCGCTCTGCGCTGACCCTGCGGACAGCGGCGGCGTCGCCCGCAGACGGCG
>JAGQIT010000892.1 GCA_020431135.1 Myxococcales bacterium
TGAAGACGGCGAAAGAAAAAAAGGGCGAGGGCCGCCGCGCCGCCGCGCCGGCCCTCGACCGCGAGACCTCCGCCCCGCCCTACTGCGGCAGGACCTCGAGGTTGAGGCCGCCGGGGTACCAGAACGAGGTGTACTGGCCGTAGCCGTAGACGCTAATCCCGACCGGCTGGTTCGAGGTGACGTCGTGGTTGCCGTCGCCGCCGTTGTTGAGCTGGACGCGGGCGACGCCGTAGCCGGTGCCGCCGATCGCCACGAAGCCGTTGACCGCCTGGCCGTCGAGCTGGACGTTGGCCCCGTCCGGCGCCGTGATGTTGACGAAGTTCTTCTCGTAGTTCGTCGGCGCGTGGAAGAGGTAGTTGTCGCGGTACTGATCGACGCCGACCGCGACGGTCATCGCCGGGTCGCCCGAGTTGCCGCCGGCGTCCTGGCCGAGCATGTACTGGGCGACGATCACCTTCTTGTCCGCCGTGATCTTGAAGTCGTTGGCGGTCTGGGCGATCTCGACGTAGTCGCCGGCGTTGGCGATGTTCGTCGGCGCGCCGCCCTGCGGCGGGTCGTAGCTCAGGGTCGTGTCCGCGGTGGTGGCGATGATCCGGACCATCTCGGCCTTCGGCGTGTTGCCGCCGGTGGGGATCAGCGGCGGCGTGACGATGTACTCCTTGGCCAGCGCCTCGAAGGGCGGGATCGCCTCCTCGAGGTGATCGCAGTAGCCGATGTTGTAGGGCACGAAGGTGCACATGTGGCCGCCGAGGAGCTGGATCGGCTTGTCGGCGGTGACGTGCGTGCCGCTGAGGTCCGCCGTGCTCGGGTTGACGCCGGTGTCGCCCGAGAAGACCTGGAGGACGTCGCCGCGGTCGAGCATGATCGTCCCGGTGCCGTTGGCCGCGACGCCGCCGCCCGCCTTGACGATGCCGCCGGTCGCCGACGGCGCGAGCTCGACGGTGGTCCCGTCCTCGCTGGCGACGACCGCGTAGAGGCCGGGGTATGCCGGCGGGTTGTTCTGGAAGCGCCACGAGTTGCGCGAGGCGACGAAGTAGTCGCCGGTCCAGGTGTTCACCGGCAGGAGGAGCGAGGCGTCGTTGGTGAACGACGAGCTGTTGCCGATCTTGTACTCGAGCGGGTTGAACTGGTAGACGGTCACCGGCTGGTCCGAGCGCAGGCGGTAGGCGCCGTCGACGACCTTCGCCGAGCTCGCGTTCTGGTCGACCTTGAGCTCGTTGACCCACGGGAGCTGGATGATCTGGACGCTGTTCGGGGCGACGGTGTCGGTCGCGACCTGATTTGCGCCCTTGTCGACGCGGACGTTCGCCGGGCTGTCCGAGGTGTTGGCGACCGCGACCGCGAAGTGGAAGGTCGTCGACACGACGTTGGCCGTGACCGTCGGGTAGTAGTCGCAGCCGATGTAGCTCAGGCCGAGGGTGTCGGGGGCGCAGACGCCCGTGCAGGTCCCGGAGTTCTCGTCGCAGGTGACGCCCTGGACCTGATCGCACTCGACGGCGTCGCCGAAGGACATGCCGTCCGGGGCGCACTGCTGCGAGTTGCCGTTCTCGTCGCAGGAGTAGCTGCCGGGGAGGCAGAGGACGCAGCCGAGGCCGTCGGCGCACTCGTTCTCGCAGGTGTCCTCCTCGGAGTAGCCGCCCATGCCGTCGCAGACCTTGGCGACGCCGTCCTCGCAGACGACCGTCCCCTCCGTGCAGACGCCGTCGGTCGTCGTCCCGTCGGTCGTCGACGTCGGGTCGGTCGTCGACGTCGGGTCGGTCGTCGACGTCGGGTCGGTCGTCGACGTCGGGTCGGTCGTCGACGTCGGGTTCGTCGTGCTCGTCTCCGTCGTCATCGTCGTCCCCATCGAGTCCGACTCCGAGCCCGACATGTTCGTCGTCGCCGTCGTCGTCGCCGTCGTCGAGTCGGTCGTCGTCCCGGTCGTCCCCGTGATCGTCGCCGTGCTCGTCGCCGTGTCCGACGCCGTGGCGATCGTGTCGTCGCCGCTGCAGGCGATGAGCAGGAGCGCGGGGAGTGAATAGGCCAAGGTGTTCCAGAGGTGCCGTCGCGAATTCATGGCGATATCCTCGCGCATATACACAGATGCGACCACACGAAAACGCGGGCCGCGTCGCCGCGTGTGCGAAGTCGCGCGTCGCCGTGCGGCCAGTGACCTGTACGAAACGACAGATCGTTTCGAGCGGCGATCCCCGCCCCGATGCACAGCGTTCATCGTCGAGTCCGGCGGCCATCCGGGGCCGCCAGCCCGCGGCGACCTCCACACGTTCTCGGGGTCACGCGCCCCCGATCGCGACCGGACGCCCGAGGCCCGCGCCCCACCGCCCGCGCCGCCCGCTCCCCGCCCCGTGGGTCTCCGCGGCCGCCCTCCCGCGGGGACCCACGCGCTATCCTTGGGGCGATGACCCGGCGTTCGATCGCCGCCCTCGCCGACGAGCTGCGCGCGCTCGAGGCCGCCGCAGCTCCCGACCCCGCGCGCCTCGGCGAGGTCCTCACGGAGCTCGCGTGGGAGCTGGCGCTCGACGACCCGCCGCGCAGCGAGGCCCT
>JAGQIT010000893.1 GCA_020431135.1 Myxococcales bacterium
GCCCGGGCCCGCGTCGCCAACGCCCTCGGCGCGACCGGCGAGTCCTTCGAGCCGGCTGACGAGGAGCTGCCGCCGCCCGCCCCGCTGCCGACGGTGACGACGAGCATCGACGAGGCGATCGCCAACCGCCCCGAGCTGCGCGCCCTCGAGTACCAGCAGGAGATCCTCGGCCAGACCCTGCGCGCGACCAAGGCCAAGCAGCGCCCGCGCATCGACGCGATCACCGGCGTCAACACCCGCGGTCAATTCCTCCCGACCGCCGGCCAGGATCCCTACGCCCGCTTCAACTGGCACATCGGCCTGGTCGTCCAGGTCCCGGTGTTCCAGGGCATGCGAGTGCGCCGCGAGAAGGAGGAGATCCAGGCGCAGATCCGGGCCCTCGAGAGCCAGCACCGCGCCGTCCGCGAGGCGGTGATGCTCGAGGTCCGGCAGGCGGTCGCCTTCGTCGCCGCGGCGGACGAGGCCGAGCGCGCGAGCCAGGAGCAGGTCGAGGCGGCGAAGGTCGCCCTCGAGGTCTCGCAGGGCCGCTACCGCGCGGGCCTCGGCACCCTGATCGAGCTCACCGACGCCCAGGCGGCCTACGTCACGGCGCGCTCGCAGCTCGTCCAGCAGCGCTACCAGCGGCACCTCGCGCGCGCGGCCCTCGGCCTGGCGATGGGGAGCACCTCGTCGATGTCTGAGGCCGCCGCCAAGGCGACGGCCGGGCGCTAGGAGGCTCGCCGACAGGGAGCGCGCTCGTCGCTCTCTTCACCCCCGCCGAGCCGACGACATCGATCGACGTTCTCGACGTCGGTCAGGACGCCCCCGGGCTGCGGCTCCACACCGACAACCTGGAATTCGGACCCCCGCGGCTCGTCGTCGCGGACGCGCCTGCTGGACGCCGACAAAGACGTCGTCGCTGCAGTAGAGATGGAGCCCGTCCTCGCCGGGGACGAGCGCCTCGGCGAGGAGCCCCGGATCGGTCCAGGCGGCCGCCGCTCCCGTCACGCGGGGTGCTTGGCGAGCCACGCGTCGATCTCGCGGAGGAGCTTCGGCGAGTCGACCTTCCGCTCGCGCAGGGTCGCGCGGGCCTCGTTCACGAGCTTGAGGGCGTCGGGGCGGCGGCGCGCGTCGTGCCAGAGGATCGACGCCTTCGTGAGGGCGAGGTCGGTCGCCGTGCCGACGTGATCGGGCTTGTCGGTGATGCGGGCGATGCCGGCGTCGATGGCCTCCTCGGCCGCGGCGAGCTCGCCCTTGCCCTCGAGGGCGCGGGCGCGGTGGAGGTCGAGGTCGGCGAAGCTCGGGTGCTCCTCGCCGTAGGCCCGGCGGGCCCGCGGCGCGGTCTCCTCGAGGGTGGCGAGGGCGTCGTCGTAGCGCTCCTGGAGGATCTGTAGATCGGCGATGCCGGTCAGGATAAGCACCGCCTGCGCCGTCTCGCGGAGGTCGCGGCGCTCGAGGATCGACAGCGCCCGGCGCAGCGGCGGCTCGGCCTCGGCGAGGCGGCCGGCCTCCACCAGCGCCTCGCTGAGGTTGTAGAGCGGGAAGATGAGCTCCGGGTTGTCGCCGCCGCGGGCCCGCTCCTCGATCGTCAGCGCCCGCTCGAGGTGTTGGATCGCCGGCTCGGGCTCGCCGAGATCGATGAGGGCCGCGGCGAGGCCGACGAGCGACTGGGCGACGTCGGGGTGCTCGGGCCCGTAGGCGGCCTCACGCGCGGAGAGGGCCGCCTCGAAGGAGCGCCGGGCGTCGTCGAGGTCGCTGAGCATCAGCTGGACCGCGCCGATGTTGTAGACGAGCATCGCCTGGTAGGGGTGGCCCTCGCCGAAGAGCTCGACGTGGCGGGCGTAGGCGTCGCGCAGCGTCGCCGCGGCGCCGCGCAGATCGGCGTCGCCCTTCTCGACGGCGGAGAGGATGTTGAGGGCGCTGATGTAGAGGCGGGGATCGGCGTCGCGGTGGGCCTCGGCGCGCTCGACCGCCGCCCGGATCGCCGCGCCGGCGATCGCCAGCTGGCCGACCTCGAGGGCCGCGATCCCGCGGTTGAGATCGAGGACCACGGCCTGCCGGTGATCGTCGCCGGCGCGGGCGAGCTTGGCCCGCGCGACCTGCTCCCAGGTGCGGGCGCCGGCGGCCTCGACGAAGTCGATCCCGTCGACCCGCAGGAGCTCGATCGCGACCTCGGCCGCGAGGCGATCGTCGGCGACCGCCTCGGCCTCGACGAAGGCGCGGTAGAGGTCGTCGCGGGCGCCCTGGAAGTCGCCGTCGAGCTCGCGGATCGTGCCGCGGCGGTGGCGGGCGGCGGCGGCGAGGGGGGCGGCGTCCAGCGCCTCGGCGGCGG
>JAGQIT010000894.1 GCA_020431135.1 Myxococcales bacterium
GGTTGTGGCGCGCCTCGATCGCCTTCGCCTCGCACTCGCGGAGGAGGCGCAGGCACTTGAGGTAGTCGGAGTTGGTCTTGCGGCCGACCGAGCCGTTGATCAGCGCGAAGCGGGCCTTCGCGATCTCCTCGGCGATCGCCTTCGAGGTCGTCACCGCCGTCGACGGCGTCGACGGCCCCCGCGAGTCCTCGGTGCGCACCGCCTGAGTCACCGTCACCTCGTTCTTGTCGGTGTGGAAGGCGTGGAAGGACTGCTTGCCGACCCCGTACATCTGGAAGTACCAGCGGGGATCGGCGCTCTTGCCGATCCGCTTGGCGTTGTCGCGGGTGTAGTTCTCGAGGGTGACGGAGTCGTCGCCGTCGCGCGCGACGACGCCGGCCCAGTGGTAGTTCCACTTGTCCTCCGCGAACTCGAGGTACGAGATCTTGTAGGCGTCGCCGATCTCCGGCCGCGCCTCCTCGTTGACCCCGGCGCTCTCGGCGAGCTCGGGCGCCGAGCCGGACTTTAGGGAGTTGTAGAGGGCGAAGCGCTGGAGGACCAGGAGGAGGTCGCTGAAGAGGCCGTCGAGGTGCTTCGCCTGGCTCTCAGGGATGGCCGCGTGGATGCTCCGAAGCTCATCGACCTCGCTCCACTCCGGGAAGGTCAGGAAGTCGCTGGCGAACTCCTGGATCTCGGTGGACGCGGGCTTGCCGCTGCTGATCGCCTCACGCACCGCCTTCAGCTTCGCGGCGAAGGGGACGAAGCCCACGCCCTCGGGCGTGTCCTTGATCTTGTCGAGGATCGACAGGGTGTCGTAGAGGCTGGCGTACTCCTTGCCCTTCGCCTCCTTGACGCCGCCGAGATCGGTGCTCGCGAGGAGCCGGCGCATGCCCCCGAGCTTGGGGCTGACCCTATCGACAGCTTCGCGGACCCGCGCCCTGCGCTCCTTCCCCATCCGGTGGGCCCCGCCGACGACCCTGGAGATGTCGACGCACTGCTGGTTGGTCACCATGTCGACGCCGCTCACCGTGGTGTCGACGTTCTCCGGCTCGACCTTCTGGAGCGTCCGCGAGCCGGTGGTCCGCACGCTCACCGTGTGCCCGGAGACCGCCCGCATCCGGAACGCCGAGCCGACCCGCTCGAGCGCCTCGTTGGTCGTCCGCAGGCGCTCCGTCGAGGTGTAGTAGGCCTTCGCCTGCTTGTCGCCGCCGAGCGACTCGACCGCGAGGTGGCCGCCCGTCGAGATGTTGAGGGCGACGTTCTCCGGGGCGGTCGTCGCCAGCTTGGCCCGCAGCGGCCGCTCGAGCGCCGTGCGCTCGGACTCCGCCGTCTCCGCCCGCTCGATCGAGTCGTCGGTCAGGAAGTCGTGCTTGCCCTGGACCTGATGGGTGAAGACGTTGCTGCCGCTGACGGTGAAGGAGACGTCGTCCTCCCTCGTGTTGCTCGCCGGCACGGCCGCGTGATAGCGGTGGATCATCCCGCGGCTGCGGCCGCCCTGCTGGAGGACGTGGGCGAGCTCGTGGCTGAGGACGTGGAGGCCACCCCGGGTCTCGGGGCGGAAGGCGCCGCGGGCGAAGTAGATGTCGCGATCGTGGGTGAAGGCGCGGGCGGAGAGGGAGCGGCTGAGGCCGTGGGCGCGGGCGTCGTCGTGGATCCGGACGCCGCCGAAGTCGGCGCCGCCGAAGGCCCGCTCGAGGGGGGCGCGGTAGGAGCGAGCGAGCGGACGACCGCCGCCGCCCGCCGCGACCTCGCCAGCGATCGCCGGGCGGAGCGTCGTCGCGGCCGCGCCGGGCTCCCCCTTGCG
>JAGQIT010000895.1 GCA_020431135.1 Myxococcales bacterium
GCTCGCCGAAGAGCGCCTCGTAGAGAACCATACAGAAGGAGTACAGGTCGCTCGCCGCGGTCAGGCGCTCGCCGCGGATCTGCTCCGGCGACATATAGGCGGGCGTCCCGAGGATCACCTCGGCGCCGGTCAGCGGCGTCAGGCCGTCCACGCCCGGCCGCGGCAGCGCGCGCACGAGGCCGAAGTCGACGACCCGGACGCGGCCGCGGCGATCGACGATGATGTTGTCGGGCTTGATGTCGCGGTGGACGAGGCCCGCGTCGTGGGCCGCCGCGAGGCCGCGTCCGGCCGCGATCATCACGTCGAGGATCGCCGCCGTGCTCCGCCGCGCCGACGCCAGCCAGGCGCCGAGGGTCTCGCCCTCGATGTGCTCCATCGCCAGGAAGACGTCGCCGCCGTGGACCCCTACCTCGTAGACAGTCACGACGTTCGGGTGATCGAGGCGCGCGAGGGCCCGGGCCTCGCGGAGGAGGCGCGCGTGGCCGACGCTCGGATCGTCGACCATGTGGCTGTGGAGGAGCTTGAGCGCGACCTTTCGATCGAGCTCGTCGTCGACGGCCGCATAGACGGTGCCCATCGAGCCGACGCCGAGGCGCCCCTGGACGCGGTAGCGGCCGACCCGCACCGGCGGCTGCGGCTCGCCGAAGAGGCGCTCGTGGACCATCGCCCGCAGCCGACGCTCGGCGACGTGGTCGACGAGGCCGCCCTCGGGGCTCGCCCATGCGGAGCCGGAGCCCTCGGCGTGTGTAGCCATCGCAAGATCTATGCTCCCGCAGGCGCCAGGAAATCGCAGTGCAGCTAAATACGCAGTCGCCTATGCGACGCACGAAATATGAACATTTGGAATTACACTCTCGGCACCGATGACCATTGGGGGACCGTGGCGTTCGACCCCCATACCTATATTATTATCGCTCGATGACCCTCGCAGACTGGCAGCTGCTCGACGCCTGGCGCCGCGGGGATCGCCCTGCGGGCGGAGCGCTCGTCGATCGCCACTTCGCGGCGATCTCCCGCTTCTTCCGCAACAAGGTGACGAGCGAGCACGACGCCGCCGACCTCGTGTCGCAGACCTTCCTCGCGTGCACCGAGGCCAAGGACAGCTTCCGCGGCGAGACCTCGTTTCGCCGCTACCTCTTCGCGATCGCGCTCAACCTCCTGCGCGGCTACATCCGCAAGAAGCACAAGCGCTCGGCCGAGGCGATCGACTTCGGGATCGTCTGCGTCAGCGACCTCGACCCCTCGTCGATGTCGTCGATCGTCGCGCGTCGACGCGAGTCTCAGCTCCTCGTCCGCGCCCTGCGTGAGATCCCCGTCGACTTCCAGGTCGTCCTCGAGCTGTCGATCTTCGAGGACCTCTCGGGGCGTCAGATAAGCGAGCTCCTCGGGATCCCCGAGGGGACGGTGCGCGGGCGCCTGCGCCTGGGCAAGGAGCGGCTGCGGGCGCGCCTCGCCCTCCTCGCGCGCACCCCGGCCGAGGTCGACTCGACGCTCACCGATCTCGAGGGCTGGGCTCGAGACATCCGCGCGAGCCTCGGCCGCGCCGACGCCCTCGCGCGCTAGCACGTACCGCGCGCGACGCATCGCCGAAGCGCGGCTGTGCTGCCGCAGACAGCAGGTTCTCGCGGGGCGATCCGAGTCGTCGAGGTCACACGGCGACGCGCTGGACCCTCACGCGGCCCGCGAGAGCGCCGTCTCAGCGCGCGTGCGCCGGTCGTCGCGGCCTCCACGGAGCGACGAAGATCACGGCGATCACGGCGATCACGCCGCTCGCACGACACCCGCGCCGCGACGACGAGGTCACCTGCCCGTGGATCGCGCGAGTTCGGCCGCGCGCGCGGCACTCGCGGGGGGGTGCGCGATCGCGCCCCAGAGGGGGAGGCGGAGGCGACGGTGACAGTTGTACAATCCGGCGGGTCAGACCTCGAGTCCAGGAGCCTCATGGCCAAGACCCTCTCCCGAGCCACCCAGATCGTCTACCGGATGTGGCCTCGCCTCTCGAGCGACGAGGAGGTCCTGACGATCACCCGCAGCGGCGACGTCAGCCTCAAGACGAAGGACGCGAGCTACACCCTCAAGCTCCCCGAGAGCGCGTTCGACGAGCTGATCGAGCGCTTCGAGCAGTACAGCTTCAAGTCGGTGACCGGCGTCCACGGCGACGCGATGGCGGACTACAGCCACGTCCTCGAGATCCACGAGGGGCCGAAGAAGAAGGCGCGCTGCACCCTCCGCTTCAACCACGAGTTCGGGACCCTGATCGGCGAGGCGCCGACCGGGATCAAGGAGACGATCACCCTGCTCTCGCGCCTGTGCGAGAAGCTGACCCAAGGGGTCGACCCTGACGAGCCGCTCGACACCCTGCTGATCGAGCTCGGCCGCGGCATCGACTTCC
>JAGQIT010000896.1 GCA_020431135.1 Myxococcales bacterium
TCGTTGAACTCCGGGAAGAGGAGATCACCGGTGTCCTCGTAGGGCTTGGGCTCGACCTGGACGGGGCGCATGGCGAGCGCGCCGCCGAGCGAGATGACTGCGATGGCTACCGAGAGGATCGTCGTGCGGTTCATGCGGCACCCTTCTTTCGCGCGCTGGGGATCGCCTCGCGCTCGCGCCGGCGCTTGCGACCGAAGATGAACGCCCCCATCAGGAGGGCCGGGATCGGCGGGATGAGCACCGCGATCAGGCGGATCCGGTTCTGGACCTGCTCGACCTCGCGGAGGTGCTCGACCTCGACCTTCGAGATCGCCTTCTCCTTCTCGCGCTTGATGACCTCGCGCTTGGCGGCGAGGCGGCGGTTCTCGGCCTCCTCGGCCGACTTGAGCAGCACGGCCTTGGTCGTCTGATCGAGATCGTCGCGCTCGTTGACCGCCTTCACCGCGGCCTCGAGCGCCTTCTGGGCCTGCTCGAGATCGGCGTCGGCCTTGGCGTTCGCCGACTGGATCTCGTCCTCACGCTTCTGGCGCGCGTCCTTGGTGAGGTCGTCGACGCGGGTCAGGCGGCGGTACATCGCCCGGCGCTTGCGCAGGTCGACGAGGCCCTGGTCGCCGGCGAGCGCGTCGATCGCGTTCATCAGGAACGAGACGTTGTCGAAGCGGATGTCGTCGAGGCCGTCGCCGTCGATGTCGCCGCCGCGCTCGTGCATGGCGAAGAACTGGTCGCCGAACATGTCGAGGTCGGCGGCGACGATGACGTTGCGGGGCTTCGGCGCGTCCTCGCCGGAGCTCTCGGCGCCGGTGATCCGCGCCGCGAGCACCAGCGGCTCCGGGGTCATGGTCCGCTGCCGCGTCGGGATCGGCCCCTGGACGCCGAAGAGGATGTGGCGGTTCGTCAGCTCCTCGAAGGTGTTGTAGCCGCTCTGCGGGCCGGTGGTCAGGAGCGGGGTGAACTCCGCCTCGTGCCCGGCGCCGGCCGACAGCGCGCCGCCGAAGAGGACGACGACCTCGCTGAGGCCGGCGACGATCGGATCGGCGCTGTCAGCGAAGGGGTCGCTGCCGTCGGCGCGCTCCGAGACGAAGACGACCTGCGGCGGCGCGTCGAGGAAGCCCGGGTGCGGGTTGTCGGTGTCGAGGACGATCTTCTGCGGATCCCAGGCGACGCCGATGTGGCTCAGGAAGCCGCTGTAGTTGCCCTTGTCCTCGCTCGGCGGCTGCATCCCCATCATCGGGTTTTGCTGGCCCGGCGGCGGCAGCTTGGGCTCGCTCGGCGACAGGCGCAGGTCGAAGAGCGGCATCGGGTCGACGGTGAGGAACGCGGGTCGCCCGGCGTCGACGTAGGCCTTGACGTGGTCGAGCTGCGGCTGGGTCAGGCTAGCGAGCTGCGGGACGAAGAGAACGTCGACGTCCTCCGGGACCTCGGCGTCCGGGCTCAGGGAGCGGACCTCGTACTGCCGACGCAGCTCGTTGATCACCCGCCAAGCCGGCGTCTGGCTGCGCGCCTGCAGGTTGAAGTCGCCCATGATCGTCGCGTCCGTGCGGACGACGCCGACGACCTTCTTCTTCTCCTGCATGACCGTCCGCAGCGCGCGGACGAGCTCGTACTCGATCGACAGGCCGCGGTCGAGGAAGGGCAGGACCTCCTCGTGCGGGCCCGAGGTGACGGCGACGCCGAGGAAGACCTGCATCTCGCCGACGCGGCCGGCCTCGCGGTTGATCACCGGGCGCGGCATGATCCCGTAGCTGTCGATCGCCTCCTGCGCCTCCTCCGAGTGGAGCTTGGGCTCGATGACCCGGATCGTCAGGCCCGCGCCGCCCATCGCCTCGAGCTCGCCGAGGATGTTGATCAGGCGCGAGCGGACCGCGGCGTACTCGCTCGGGATGTCCGGCGAGATGTAGGCGTGGATCACGACCGGGCGCTCCTCGGTGATCGCGGAGACCAGCTCTTGGGTCGCGGGGGTGATCTGCGACAGGCCCTCGGCCGTGACGTCGGCGCGGACGTTCGCGCGCTGGGCCATGTAGGCGAGCGACACCGCGGTCACGGCGGCGCTCACCCAGCGGATGAAGCGGTGGTGACGGGAGAGGAGCGGCATGACTACCAGTGCCTCCGGTTGAGGAGAAGGGAGCAGAGGACGAGGGCGATCGCGCTGCCGCCGGCGAAGAAGGCGACGTCGCCGAGGCGGACGATGCCCTGGCCGAACCAGGCGACGTGCTCGAGCGCCGAGAGGTGCGAGAAGGCCTCGGCGAAGCCCGGCCACAGGCCGCCGAGCCAGGCGGCGAGGCCGAGGACGCCGCCGATGAGCGCCGCGATCGCGACCCCCCGGGCGACGCCCGTCGCGACCAGCCACGTCAGGCTGGCGACGGCGGCGAAGACGAGGGTGCCGACGATGCCGGCGCTCCACGGCCAGGCGCCGGCGAAGACGAGGCCGGCGCAGCCGAGCGCGCCGAGGATGAAGGCGACGGTTGCGTTGGCGGTGAACATCGACCCGACCATGCCGACGGCGACGAAGAGCCCGCCCATCAGCCAGTAGCCGAGGTAGTTGGCGAAGATCAGCCCCATGTCGGGCTCGCCGAGGTACATCAGCACCGCGAGGTTCGCGAGGCTGAAGACCAGGCCGACGGTGTAGACCCCGAGGGCGCCGAGGTACTTGCCGAAGACGACCTCGCCGTCGCGGACCGGCAGCGTCAGCAGGAGCTCG
The DNA here is from genome assembly GCA_020431135.1 of Myxococcales bacterium. Classification (GTDB taxonomy): domain Bacteria; phylum Myxococcota_A; class Polyangia; order Nannocystales; family Nannocystaceae; genus JADJRG01. The sequence continues at coordinate 2,699 of JAGQIT010000896.1, forward strand.
TCGGTGCCGGCGCGGCGCTCCTCGGCCCAGGTCGACATCGTGATCGCCGGGACGAAGAACATCAGGATCCAGGCGATGTAGCGGTTGAGGGTGGCGAGGTCGGCGAGGTTGCGGCCGAAGAAGCTGTCGTCGAGGAACGCAGCCGCGGCCGAGGTGCCGATGAAGAGGGTGAGGAAGACGTAGCCGGTGGGGTTGCCGAGGAAGGAGCGCAGCTCCTTGCCGGCGATCGCACGGACCACGCGGGGGCGCAGGGCGAGCATCTAGGCGACCTCCTTCTTGGCTTCCATGAGCTCGTAGAAGCGGTTCTCGAGGGACTCGTCGCCCTTGAGGGCGCCGACCGTGCCGGTGAAGACGACGCGGCCCTCGCGGATCACGACGACCTCGTCGGCGACCGCCTCGACCTCCTGGAGGATGTGCGTCGACAGGAGGATCGTCTTCTCGCGGCCGAGCTCGCGGATCAGCGCCCGGACCTCGCGGATCTGCAGCGGGTCGAGGCCGGAGGTCGGCTCGTCGAGGATCAGCACCTCGGGGTCGTGGAGGAGCGCCTGGGCCATGCCGACGCGCTGGCGAAAGCCCTTGGAGAGCTTGCCTATCGGCTTGGCGAGGACCTCGGCGATCCCGGTCTTCGGCACCACCCGCTCGACGGCCGCGCGGATGTCACGGACCCCGCGGATCTCGCCCACGAAGGTGAGGAGCTCGCGCGGGGTCATGTCGGCGTAGAGCGGGCCGTTCTCCGGGAGGTAGCCGAGGCGGCCGGCCATCAGCAGGCGCTGCTCCGAGTCGCTCGGGTTGAAGCCCGCGAGGCTCGCGCGACCGGAGGTCGGCGCGAGGTAGCCGGTGAGGATCTTCATCGTCGTCGACTTGCCGGCGCCGTTGGGGCCGAGGAAGGCGCAGACAGTGCCGCGTCGGACGCTGAAGGTGACGTCGTGAAGGGCGACGAACTCTCCGTAGACCTTGGAGAGGTGCTCCGCCCGGATCGACACTTCGCTGGAGGGCGAGTCTTTGCTTGTCATGGCTAGGCTCGGGGTGACGCCGCAGGCGCCCGCGCAGCCTCGCGCGGCGCCCTGGGCAGGTTGGGTGCGGGGTCGGCGTTCGCCGCGGAGGACCCGCGCGGGGTGACCGCCGCAGCGTAACGAAGCCGGCGGCGTATGTATTCCCATATGGTTTGGGTTGACAAGCCTGCGGCGCGAAATTTGTCGCTCACGCGGCGCGGTCGGCGTCGCAGCGGGAAAATTCGGTGACCTCGACCTCGTCGTGGCATCCTGCGGGGCCATGTCCCGCCGCTGCTCGACCGCGCTCGGCCGCGCCCGCGCCCTCGCCCTCCCCCTCGCCCTCTTCGGCCTCGGGATCGCGGGCTGCGGAGGCCACGCGAACCAGGATCCGACGACCTCCGCCTCCGCCTCCCTGACCGCGCATCAGGCCAACCAGGAGCCGGACTCGCCCGCCCCCGCGCCGGCCGACGTCGCGCCCGCCGAGGCCGACGCCGAGGACGAGGCCGCGCCCGAAGCCGAGCCAGGGATCTCGGCGCTCGACGCCGGCGATCTCCGCCCGCTCACCGACGACGAGCGCGCGCGCTTCTTCGCCGGCCACGGCGACGAGCTCGCGCCGACCGACATCCACTACGTCAAGAGCAACGAGATCCGCCACGACGTGTGGTTCCCCTACATCGCCGAGCTCGGCGGCGCCTACGTCGGCGTCGGCTCCGATCAGAACTACACGCTGATCGCCACCGCCAAGTCCGACCTCGTCTTCCTCATGGACATCGACCGCCGGGTCGTCGACCTCCACGCGATCTACGGGATCCTGATCGCCGCCTCGGAGGACGCCGAGACCCTCTTTACCCGCTGGGACGGGGCCAACGCCGACGCGTCGATCGCCCTGATCGAGGAGGCGCTCGCGGGCGCCGACGAGGCCGAGCTGCGGCGGATGCTCCGCTCGTTCAAGGGCAGCCGCGAGACCGTCTTCCGCAACCTCCGCCACGTCATCAACCGGACGCGCGACGGCGCGCCGACGAGCTGGCTGTCGAACCCCGAGATGTACGACCACATCCGCAAGCTCTGGCTCGCGGGGCGCGTGCGCACGCTGGGCGGCAACTTCGTCGGCGACAGCGGCCTCCAGACCGTCGGCAAGGTCGCCGCCGACCTCGGGATCCCCGTCCGCGTTCTCTATATGAGCAACGCGGAGGAGTACTTCCGCTACAACGACGCCTTCGCCACCAACATCAAGGCGCTCGTCGGCGACGACCGGAGCGTCGCCCTGCGGACGATCTACTCCAAGGACTGGGTCCACGCCGACAACCTCTGGGGCTACCAGGTCCAGCCGCTCGTCGACTTCCAGGCGCGCTTGGACGACAAGAAGAACCGCTCGCGCAACCCGATGCTCCGCTACGCCGAGCAGGACGGGACGCTGCAGCGGACGACCTCGGTCGAGGGGCTCAGCCTCCTCGCCGTCCCCGAGGCGCCGCTCGCCGGCGGCTGAGCGCCCGCGCCCTGTGCAGGTGCAGCAAACGTCGCTGCGCCTGCGGTGTCGCGCGTTCAAGTGAGCAAGCTCTCCGCCCTCGCGCGGCGCTCGGGGACCGGTGCGAGCCGACGGACACCCCGTCTGTGCTGGTAGATTGTCGCCGCCATGATCGACCCGGCACAGCTGACCCCGCGCGCCTTTGTTGATCACCTCCGCAGCGCCGGGATCCGCCGGGCGTACGCGGTCTACGACGCCGACCGCGGCGCGATCGAGCTCTCCGATCCGCGCCTCGAGGGCCTCGCCGCGTTCCTCCGCCGAAGCCCCGACTACCACGCCCACGAGGGCGTCTTTTTAGAGGTCGGCCCGGAGAGCGGCGCCCTCCACGGCGCCTTCGTCCACGACACCCGCCGCGGCCAGGGCCAGGGCGGCCTGCGCTTTTGGCCCTACGACACCGTCGCCGCCTTCCTCAGCGACGGCCTGCGCCTGGCCCAGGGGATGACCCGCAAGAACGCCCTCGCCGGGATCTGGTGGGGCGGCGGCAAGGGGATCATCGCCCGCGACCCCGACGCGCCCTTCCGCGACCCGGGCTACCGCCGGACGCTCTACCGCGAGTACGGCAGCTTCTGCTGCTCGCTGCGCGGCTGCTACCTGACCGCCGAGGACGCCGGCACCGGCCCCGCCGACATGGCCGAGGTCTTCGCCACCAACCGCTTCGTCACCTGCATCCCCCCTGACGTCGGCGGCTCGGGCAACCCGTCGCCGGCGACCGCCAAGGGGGTCGTCTGCGCGATGGAGGGGGCCCTCGCCCACCTCGGCGTGGGCGACGTCGCCGGCAAGAGGGTCGCGCTCCAGGGCGTCGGCAACGTCGGCGCGGCGATGGTCGGCGAGCTCCTCGCGCGTGACGTCGGCGCCCTCGTGGCCAGCGACATCTCGAGCGAGCGCCTCGACGCCCTGCGTCAGCGCTTCCCGGGCGCGCCCATCGAGCTCCGCCTCAGCGCCCCCGGCGACAACGGGATCCTCGGCGAGCCCTGCGACGTCCTCGCGCCCAACGCCCTCGGGGCGATCCTCAACCCCGAGACGATCCCGACCGTGAAGGCGCGGATCATCTGCGGCGCCGCCAACAACCAGCTCCTCGACGAGGTCCGCGACGCCGAGGCG
>JAGQIT010000897.1:0-1605 GCA_020431135.1 Myxococcales bacterium
CGGAGGTCCTGCTCTGCCTCGGATAAATACAACTTCGGAGGGACGCACGCTTCAGGCGCTCGCGGGGTGCCACGAGCACCTCCTCCTCGAGCTCGAGCGCGTCGCCTTCCTCGTCCGCGCGCAGGTATGGCGTGCCCGCCAGGTCGCCGACGCAGATCACCCCTACCGCGGCCACTTCATCCCCGAGGCGGAGGTCGACGCGCTGCTCGCCCGACCGGACGCCCTCCCCGAGTGGGTGCGGCGAGAGGCCCCGCTGCCGCCTGTCGAGCTGCGGCGCGTGCTCGACAGGATCGAGGCCATCATCGACGCGCGCGCCCGGGCAGCGCTCCAAGCCGGACATCGGCCGCCCTTGCTCGCGCTCCGGAACAACTTCGCCCTCGATCGCTTCCAGTATGACGCCTTCCTCTTCGCCCTCGCCGTCGAGCTCGACAGCCGCTTTGAGCGCCTCTACGCCTACCTCCACGACGACGTCTCGCGGCGACGGCCGAGCGTCGATCTCCTCCTGAACCTCGGGTGCAGCTCCGCCGCCGAACGCCTGCGACGGAGAAGAGACTTCACACCTGAAGGCGTGCTGCTCCGGGCTGGGCTGCTGGTGTGGGAGGCCGATCCCAACCGGGCCGGCGGCAGCTCTCGACTCGTCGGCTCGCTGCGAGTCCCCGAGGCGGTCGTCGACTTCCTGACGGCGAGCGAGCCGCGGCCGTCGTGCGGCGAACTGGTGAACACGCCGCGCCCGCTCTCGGCGTGGTTCGGACCGGACGACGTACGCGCGCGCCTGCGCGCAGTCGCGGACGAACTCAGGACACCGAGTCTCGAGCCGGCTACCAGCGCTCATCAACCCGGGGCCACGACGATTTGCCTGCGCGGGTCCCATGGGTGCGGGCGCAGAACGGCCGCAGAGGGTATCGCGGAGTCCCTTGGACGACCGCTGCTCGTCGTTGACCTCCCGGCCGAGAGGAGCGAAGAGCACGTCACCGAGGCGCGGCGCGACGCAGGCCTATGGGGCGCCCTCCTCCTCTGGCGCTGGTCGGCGGAGACCCTTCCGCCGAGCGCGGTCGCCTCCCGCGGAGGCTCCGGCATCCCGCGACGCATCGAGTTCATCGCAGCTCCCGTCGACGCGCCGCCGCTTCCCCAATCACGCTACGAGCACGCCCTCGAGCTCTCTCTCCCGCCCCTGTCCACGACGAGCCGACGCTGCGTCTGGGAGCGCGCCCTCGCACCCCTCGGCGACACCGAGGCGCTCGACCTCGACACCCTCGCCTCACGCTTTCGCTTCGGCGGCGACAAAATCGCGCAGGTCGCCGCGAGCCTCGCCGGCGACGACCGCGAGCGCGCTGAGCCCCTCGCAGCCCCGGCGATCTACGCGGCCTCCCGCCGCCACTCCCGCGTCGCGGTCGCAGGCCTCGCATCGCACATCACGCCGCGTCGCTCCTGGCCCGACCTCATCCTCGCGGCCGACATCGAGGAGCAGCTCCGCCTGATCGAGCGCCGCGTCCGTCATCGCACGACCGTACTCGAGACCTGGGGGCTCGGCGCCCGGATGCCCGAGGCGCGGGGCACTCACGCGCTCTTCGCCGGCCCCCCAGGCACAGGAAAAACCCTCGCAGC
>JAGQIT010000897.1:1739-1866 GCA_020431135.1 Myxococcales bacterium
AGGCCGAGGCCGCCAACGCGATCCTCTTCTTCGACGAAGCCGACGCCCTCTTCGGCAAGCGCACCGCCGTCCACGACGCCCACGACCGCTACGCGAACATCCAGGTCAGCGACCTCCTCCAGCGCAT
>JAGQIT010000898.1 GCA_020431135.1 Myxococcales bacterium
TCTCGGGCCCGCCCGGCACCGGCAAGACGATGGCCGCGGCCGTCGTCGCCCGCGCGGCCGGCCGCGACCTCTACCGCATCGACCTCTCGCAGATCGTCTCGAAGTACATCGGCGAGACCGAGAAGCACCTCGAGCGCGTCTTCGCCGAGGCCGAGTCCGCCGACGTCGCGCTCTTCTTCGACGAGGCCGACGCCCTCTTCGGCAAGCGCACCGAGATCAAGGACGCCCACGACCGCCACGCCAACATCGAGGTCTCCTACCTCCTCCAGCGCATCGAGTCGTACCCGGGGATCGTCATCCTAGCGACCAACTTCCGCAAGAACCTCGACGAGGCGTTCATGCGCCGGCTGCAGATCGTCGTCGACTTCGCCCTCCCGGACGTCGCTGAGCGCGAGGCGATCTGGCGCGGCGTCTGGCCGGCGGCGGCGCCCGTCGATCCGGGGGTCGACGCCGCCGACCTCGCGGCGCGCTTCGAGATCAGCGGCGGCCACATCCGCAACATCGCCGTCGCGGCGGCCTACGCCGCGGCCGAGGCCGGGACGCCGATCGGCCTCGCGGAGATCCTCGGCGCCGCGCAGATCGAGTACCGCAAGATCGGCAAGCTCGTGAGCGCCGATCGCTTCGTCGTCCCCGAGCCGCCGGCCGAGCGCCGCGTCGACGAGAGCCCGCCGGGCGAGCGTCGGGGATCGCGTCGACGACGACGCTAGGCCCGCGTCCCGAGCGCACAAGGCGCGGCCTCCCGCGCGCCCCAGGACGCCGTATTTGGCCGTCTCGACGCGGTTCCCCGGCGTTCGCGGAGCCCCGCCCGAGCCCGCTCGGCGGGCGCCCGCGCTCCGCTATCCTCCGCCCCGTGACCGCCGCCAAGACGCCCCAGGAAGGCCCCCTCACGTCCGGCCCGCTCGCCGCCGAGCCGCCGAAGCAGCTGAGCGCCCGCTCGATCGCCCACGGGGCCGAGGAGCTCCTCCTGCGCGAGGTCCCGGTGCTCGACCTCGGCTTCGTCCAGCCGATCGACTACATGGGCAACGACTTCGACGTCGTCCAGGCCGCCCGCGTCAGCTACGGCCCGAGCACCCGCAAGGTCCACAACGACCGCGGCCTCCTGCGCTACCTGATGCGCCACCGCCACACCACGCCCTTCGAGATGTGCGAGGTGAAGTTCCGGTGCAAGATGCCGATCTTCGTCGCCCGCCAGTGGATCCGCCACCGCACGGCCAACGTCAACGAGATGTCGCTGCGCTACACCGAGGCGCCCGACGAGTTCTACCTGCCGGCGCTCGAGAACATCTCGCTGCAGTCGACGGATAACAAGCAGGGCCGCGAGGCCGTCGACGTCGACGCCGACGTCCGCGGCGAGGTCGTCCGCCTGATGAAGGCCAACCAGGACGAGACCTACGCGATCTATCAGCGCCTCGCCGGCGAGCTGGGGATCGCCCGCGAGCTCGCCCGCTCGGTGCTGCCGGTGTCGATCTACACCCAGTGGATCTGGAAGATCGACCTCCACAACCTCCTCCACTTCCTCAGCCTCCGCCTCGATCCCCACGCCCAGCTCGAGATCCGCGCCTACGCCGAGGTGATGGCCGACTTCACGAAGGCCTGGGTGCCGCTGTGCTGGGAGGCCTTCGAGGACTACCGCCGCGAGTCCCTCCACCTCAGCCGCCTCGAGATCCTCGCGCTGCGCCGGCTCCTCGCCGGCGACGACGAGGAGGCGGCGATCGAAGCCTCGGGGCTCAAGGGCCGCGAGCACCGCGAATTCGCGGCGAAGCTCGCCCGCCTGCGCGGCGAGGACGAGGCCTGAAGCGGGTGACGGAGCGCGACGATCGCCTCGCCCAGGTCCGCGACTACCACCGGCGGACCAAGCACCACGGCCCCGGCCGCTACGCCCGCTCGCTCGGCTACCTCGACTGGGACAGCCAGCCCGATCCCTTCCGCCGCTACGCCGGGGCGCCGCTCGTCGAGCTCGGGCGCGAGGAGGCGCAGACCGAGGGAGAGGGCGGGCCGCGCTGGCCGACGATCCTCCGCGGCGCGCCCGAGGGCCCGAGCGCGCCGCTGGACGCCGCGCTGATCGGCCGCCTCCTCTACTACAGCCTCGCGCTCTCGGCCTGGAAGGAGCACGGGCGCAGCCGCTGGTCGCTGCGCGTGAACCCGTCGAGCGGCAACCTCCACCCGACCGAGGGCTACCTCATCGTCGGCAGGGAATCTGGCCTCGCGGACAGCCCAGGGATCTACCACTACCAGCCCTTTCGCCACGCCCTCGAGCGCCGCGCCGCGCTCTCGGAGGCGCTGTGGCAGCGCCTGCGCGCCGGTCTCCCGCGCCCGGTCGTCCTCGTCGGCCTGACGTCGATCCTCTGGCGCGAGGCCTGGAAGTACGGCGAGCGGGCGTTCCGCTACTGCAACCACGACGTCGGCCACGCGATCGCGGCGATCACCCTGGCCGCCGCGTGCGAGGGCTGGCGCGCGCGCCTCGTCGACGGGGCCTCGACCGCGGCGCTCGCCCGCCTCCTCGGCGTCGACGACCAGGAGGGGATCGAGGCCGAGCACCCGGAGTGCCTCCTCGCACTCTCTCCGGCCGACGCCGCGCCTGCGGACGGAGGGGATGGAGAACGAGCGCTCGAGCGCTGGACGATCGACGAGGCGCTGAGCGAGGCGCTCGCCGAGCTCCCGCGGCGCGGCGCGCCGAACCGGCTCAGCGACGAGCACCACGCCTGGCCGATCCTCGAGGAGATCGCCGAGGCGACCGTCCACTCGCCGGACCCTGCGCGTCCGGAGAATGATGTCGCTTCGGACAGGTTCCCTGGCGAAGCCGACTCGATCGCCGCGACGGCGCCGGTTCAAGCGCGCCCGAGCGTGGCCGACGCGAGGGCCGCTGCGAGCGCGTCCGACACGAACGCCGACACGAGCGCCGCGGATCCGGACGCGACCGTCGCCGCCCGCGTGATCATCCGCCAGCGGCGCAGCGCCGTCGCCATGGACGGACGCACGGGGATCACCGCCGGCGGCCTCTTCGACGCCCTCCGCCGCCTCCAGCCGGCGACCGCCCCGATCGCCCACGGGCCGCTCCCCTGGGCGCCGGCGGTCGATCTCGTCCTCTTCGTCCACCGCGTCGCCGAGGTGGATCCCGGGCTCTACGTCCTCGTCCGCGATCCTTCCCGCCTAGAGCGCCTGCGCGCCGCCGTCGATCCGAGCTTCGACTGGGCGCGCCTCGCCGCCGCGCCCGACCTCCCGCTCTACCGCCTGCGGATCGGCGACGCCCGCCGGGCCGCGACCTTCATCGCCTGCACGCAGGAGATCGCCGGCGCCGGCTGCTTCGCCGTCGCCATGCTCGCCGACTTCGAGGCCGCCATCGCCGCCCGCGGCCCGTCGATGTACCGCCGCCTCTACTGGGAGTGCGGGGTCCTCGGCCAGCTCCTCTACCTCGAGGCGGAGGCGCTCGGCATCCGCGGCACCGGGATCGGCTGCTACTTCGACGACCGCTGCCACGACCTCCTCGGCCTCGACGCCGACGGGCCCCTCCAATCGCTGTACTGGTTCACCGTCGGCGGTCCCCTCGACGACGAGCGCCTGCGGACGCGCGCGCCCTACTTCCACCTCGACGCAGGCGACGAGGACCCCGCCGAGCCCTGATAGACTGCGTCGGTGCCAGCCGACGACACGCGCCTGCGGATCGCCGTCGACGTGATGGGCGGCGATCGGGCGCCGGTCGAGCCGATCCGCGCGGCCGCGCGTATCTCGAGGGAGACGACGCTCGACCTCCTCCTCGTCGGCAAGCGCGAGGTGATCGCCGCCGAGCTCGACCGCGTCGACCACCGCCCAGCGCAGCTCGAGATCGTCGACGCCCGCGAGGTGATCACGATGGAGGAGAAGCCGCGCGCCGCCCTCGAGGCCAAGCCCGACGCGTCGCTGGCGGTGGCGATGCGCGCGGTCGCGGCCGGCGACGCCGACGCGCTTGTCTCCGCCGGATCGACCGGCGCGATCGTCCTCGCCGCGGCCAAGCTCCTCCCGCGGATCCCCGGGATCGACCGCGCGGCCCTGGCCGCCGTCTACCCGACGCGCAAGCGCCAGAGCAGCGACGACCCCTTCGCCCTGATGCTCGACGTCGGCGCGACGGTCCGCGTGCGCAGCCACGACCTCGTCCACTTCGCCTACATGGGCCACGCCTACGCGCGGGCGATCTCCAAGGTCGCGCGGCCGACGATCGGCCTCCTCAACATGGGCAGCGAGCCGACCAAGGGCGACGCGGTGCTCCGCCAGGCCTACGCGTGGCTGGACGAGGATCCGACCCTCAACTTCGTCGGCAACCTCGAGGGCAACGACATCCCGACCGGCGGCGCCGACGTGATCGTCTGCGAGGGCTATGTCGGCAACGTCGCCCTGAAGATGGCCGAGGGCGTCTCCGAGGTCTTCAAGGGCCTCGGCAAGCAGGCGTTCAAGCAGAGCCTGCTGTGGCGCCTCGGGCTCCTCCTGCTGGCGGGCGGGCTGCGGCGCCTCAAGCACGTCACCGACTACCGCGAGTACGGCGGCGCCCCGCTCCTGGGCTTTCGCGCCCCGGTGATCAAGGCCCACGGGCGCAGCGGCGAGGTGGCGATCGCCAACGCGATCAAGGTCGCGGCGAAGGCCGCCCGCGACGGCGTCTGCGCGGAGATCGAGCGCGCCGTCGCCGGCTTCCACGCGCGCCGCGACGGGTCCGCGGGCTGCTAGAGTCGCGGGCGTGGAACGCCTCCCTGCCCCGCCGATCCCCGACTGGCTGAGCGCGCTGCTCCCGGCCCAGATCCGCCGCTACCGCGCCCGCGTCGACGACGTCGCCCTCCACGTCATGGAGCTCGGGCGCCCCGGACCGCGGCCGTCGCTCGTCATGCTCCACGGCAACCCGACCTGGGGCTTCCTCTACCGCGAGATCGCCGAGCAGCTCGCCCTCGACTGTCACATCGTCCTCCCCGACCTCGCCGGCCTCGGCCTCTCGGACAAGCCGCGCAGCCCCGCCTGGCACACCCTCGAGCGCCACTCGGCGCTCATCCGCCGCCTCCTCGACGGCCTCGAGCTCGACCGCGTCGTCTTCGTCGGCCAGGACTGGGGCGGACCCATCGGCCTCCACGCCCTCGCCGAGCGCCCGACGCAGGTCGCCGGCCTCGTTCTCATGAACACCGTCGTCGGCCCGCCGCTCCCCGGCTTCCGCCCGACCCCCTTCCACCGCCTCAGCCAGCTGCCGGGCGTCTCCGATCTCCTCTTCCGCGGCCTCGGCTTCCCGCAAAACGCCCTGTGGAGCGCCCAGGGCGACCGCCGGTCGATCCGCGGCAAGATCGCCCGCGCCTACCGCTATCCGCTCCGTCGCCGCCGCGACCGCGCCGGCCCCCTCGGCCTCGCGCGGATGGTCCCGAACAGCCTCCACCACCCGTCGGTCGCGCCCCTCGAGCGCTGCCAGCACCTCGTCGAGGACTTCCGCGGCCCGGCGGCGCTGGTCTGGGGCGAGCGCGATCCGATCCTCGGCCGCCTCCTCCGCCGGACCCAGCGCTCGCTCCCGCAGGCCGAGGTGACCAAGACCCTCGCAGGGCACTTCCTCCAAGAGGAGGTCCCGGACCAGATCGTCGCGGCGATCCGCGGCGTCCTCGCGCGGATCGAGGCCGAG
>JAGQIT010000899.1 GCA_020431135.1 Myxococcales bacterium
CGTCGAGGAAGACGACCTCGGCCTCGGGGAGCATCTGCTCGATGCGCCGGCGGTAGGTCCCCTGGCGGAACGCCTGGATGTCGACCGGGCCGAAGATCTCGTTGGGCTCGGTGAAGCGCGTGAGCAGGTAGTCGAAGTAGCGGGCGTCGATGATCTCGGAGAAGGCGCGGACCAACGCGCTCTTCGCCGTGCCCGGCGGCCCGACCATCACCAGGTGCTCGCCGGCGATCGCGGCGACGAAGAGCAGGCGGATGATCTCCTCTTTGCCGAGGAACTGCTGCTCGAGCTGACGGGCGCCGTCTTGGAGGCGGCGGGCGAGCTCGGCGAGCGCCACACCGGAGGGCGGAGGCGAGGAGAATGCGCTCATTGGGCCGGATCTTTCAGAATGCGTGGTACCAGGGTCTCCCGCAGGTTTTCAACCACGTCGCGCGGGAGCACGTCGGCGAGGTGATCGGTGTACTCGGTCCAGCGGCGGGCGACCTGGGCGTCGAAGCCGAGGCCGCGCTCGGGCGGGGTCATCGGCGCGCCGAGGTACCCCTCGAGCTGCGGGGCGAGGAGCGGCAGGCCGAGGAAGAGCCGGACCGCGCGCTCGCGCGTCGCGGTCGCGACCCCGAGGCGCGCCCCGAGCTCCAGGACCTTGACGAAGTGGAGGTGCGTGAGGGCGCCGACGAGCGCGCCGATCTCCTCGGGGCCGGCGTTGAAGGTGCTCCCCGGCAGGGCCATGATCGGCGCCCCTGCCGGCAGCGCCCTCTGGACCTCGCCCGTGGCCTCAGAGGGCTCGGGCGTCGGCTCCGGCGGCGGCGCCAGCGACATCATCAGCCCGCCCATCACCGCGCCGCCGGCCTGGATCCACGCGCGCGACCCCGCCCAGGCGTAGACGACGGCCCGCGCGAAGGGCCGGAGCTTGAGGTAGGGCGCGGCGATCAGCGGCGTCCAGCCCTCGGGGGCGAGGGTCGGCCGCAGGAGGCACGTGACCGGGCTGGCCCAGAGGACATCCGGCATCAGGCGCAGGACCTCGGCGTTGTGCTCGTCCTCGATCCAGGTCGTGACCTCGTCGCGGCGGCCGTAGCGGAGGCGGCGGCGCGGCACGGGCTGGCCGAGGTAGCGCTCCTCCCCCTCGAGGGTGAGGATGACGACGTCGCGGCGGATGAGCTCGAGGAAGGGGCCGACGGCGACGTGACGGGCGAGCGCCTCCTCGAAGGTGGCGGGCTGGCCGAGGGTCAGGAGGGTCCGCGACGCGGCCTCGAGGCGGCGCCAGGTGATCCGCCGCGTCCACACCTTCGGGCGCTCCGGGTGATCGAAGACGAGGATGTTGTGCAGCGCCGCCCACAGGCCGAGCTCGTCCGGGCCCGCCTCGTCGAGCACCGGCTCGGCGACGACCGCCTGGGCCCGCCGCTGGCGCAGGAGCTCGAGGTCGGCGTTCGTCGACGCGACGAGCTCCTCGGCCATCGCCGCGACCTCCTCGGGGCGCAGCGGCTTGCCGACGAGGAGCGGGCCGCCGCCGAGGAGCGGGAGGACGAAGCCGCCGAGGAATTCACTCAGACTGCGGCTCACGATCGACCTCGATGCCGCGGCCGTAGCCCCACAGGGCGAAGCGACCGAGGCGCTGGTTGACGATCGACGGCGGGCTCTGGGCGGCGAGCTCCTCGGGGAGCGCCTGGCCCTCGGCGAGGCCGAGGCGACCGACGAGGGCGGCGTCGAGCGGCGCGAGGTGCTCGGGGCGCAGGCGCAGCGGCTCGCGGCCGACGTCGCCGCCGCGGAAGAGCGCGATCTGTCCGCTCTCGAGGCCGAGGAGCTCGCGCAGGAGCTCGGGGCGGACGCGCGGCCACAGCTCGTAGCCGTCGGGGACGAGGACCCCGGGGGCGACCTCGCAGATCCGCGAGCCGAGGGGGATCAGCGCCCCCGCGCCGACGCCCGCGACCCCGGCCGCCGAGGCCCCGCCGATCCCGGCGCCCGTGAGCACGAGGACGCCCTCGTCGAGGAGCGCGAGGCGGGCCGACGCGAGCGACCCGGGCGGGATCACGTAGATCAGGCGGCGGAGGAGCTCGCGCTGCTCCCAAGGGATGAGCGCGCCCTTCGGCTCGCGCGCGGCGCTCGTCGGCCGCAGGCGGATCGGGATGCGCAGCGGCTCGAAGCCGAGGCTGCGCGCGTCGCCGGGCTCGCGGATCGCCCCGGCGTCGACCTCGGAGGCGACGAGGTGGCGGCCCTCGACGAAGCGCGGCGCCCCCTCGAGGCGCTCGACCCGGGCCGCGCGCCCGCGAAAGAGGTACATCTCGTCGCCGGGCAGGCAGGTCGACGCCGACGACAGGTGGATCGGGTGGCGGTAGCCGACCTCGACCGCGGCCCGCGGCGACACCGGGACCAGGAGCTCGACGCCGGGGATCCCGTGGAGGACGTCGAGGGTGTGACCTCGCGGGTTGCGCAGGCGCAGGAGGAGGCTCGCCCGGCGCTCGCCGGCGAGGGCGAAGCGGACGCCGGCCATCTCGACCTTGGCCCGCCACAGGTAGCCGAGCACGCGCTCGCTGAGCCCGGGTGCGACGAGAACGAGGGCCATCTCCTGCATCCCGCACAGCGTCGGATCCTCGCTGATCCCGGCGAGCGGCAGCGGCACCTGGCGCAGCGACAGGCGCTGGATGAGCTCGACCGGATCGAGGCGATCGATGACGGCGTAGCGGCCGACGAAGTCGAGGTCGACGGCGACGACGTCGTCGTCACCGGCGGCGATCGGCTCGGCGAGGTCGTAGCCGAAGGGCGCGGTGCGCTCGCGGTAGCGGACGAAGAGCGTGCCGCCGCCGATGTAGAGGCTGCCGCGGACGGCCATCGTCAGGCGCTGCAGTCGATCGAGCGCGTAGGAGTCGGCGCCGGCGCAGCGCACCAGGATCGCGTGCCCGCCCCCGCTCCGCCGCGCGCGCTCGAGGGTCATCGTCGGCAGGAGATCGTCGAGGCTCGACTCCTCGCTGTAGGCCCCGAGGAAGGCGACCAGACGATCGAGGGCGGGAAAGACCAGGAGGGTCTCGCGGCCGACTGCGACCCCGCGGGCGTCGGGCGCGAGGCCCTGCATGCGGAATCGGGTCTGCCCCGCCGCGATCGGCTCGAGCAGCGTTTGCGCCATGGCGGGCAGTCTAGCAGCGCTGACACGACCGCGTCACCGCGACCGACGACCGCCCACGTCCGCCCCCGTCCGCCCCCGTCC
>JAGQIT010000900.1 GCA_020431135.1 Myxococcales bacterium
TGCCGAGCTCGGCGATCGACGCGGGGGTCGTCGATCAGGTGCTCTCCCTCGACGAGCTGCCGATCGCCATCGCCCGCTTCGCCGAGCGTTGCCGGAGCGGCTCGGACGACCCTCTGTGATATCGTGGCGCCGATGAGCGGTCAGAGCGGGGGACAGGACAATCCGAGGGGGAGGACCGAGGCTCATCTCGCCGCGTTCTTCGGCCGCGGCGAGGCCTTCGCCCGCCAGCTCATCGCGGAGAACGAGCGCCTGCGTCAGGAGCTCGCCGAGCAGGGCGGCGACGGCGAGGGCGACGGGACGATCCTCCCGGCGTCGGTCGTCGAGGACCTCGTCGCCCGGGTCTCGGAGCTCGAGAATCAGCTCAGCGGCGGCACCCAGCTCGCCGTCGATCCGCAGTCCGTCCGCGAGGTCGAGGAGCGCTGCAAGACCCTCGAGCGCGAGACCAAGGGCCTCAGCGAGACCATCGAGCGCCTCGAGGGGGAGAACTACCACCTCGCCACGCTCTACATCATCATCCAGCAGTTCCACGCCGCGAAGGCCCTCGGCGACGTCCTCCAGACGATCACCGAGGTCTGCCTCAACTTCCTCGGCGTCGGCGGCTTCTCGCTCTATGTGGCCGACGAGGAGCGCCAGGTCGTCTTCCCGCTGATCCGCGAGGGGGCGCCCTTCGATGAGCTCGAGGAGCGGCCGATCGCCGACGACGGGCCGATCGCAGCGGTCGCCGGCCTCGGCCGGCCGTGGCAGGGCGGCGACCCGGTACCCCACGAATTCGGCGTCCTGATGTACCTGCCGCTCGTCAGCGACGAGCGCCTGATCGGCGTGATCACCCTCGAGACCTACCTGCCGCAGAAGAGCGGCCTGAGCGACGACGACTTCGCGGTCCTGGCGATGCTCTCGGAGCACGGGGGGATCGCCCTCGAGAAGGTGTGGATCGCGGCACACGCGACCTCCGCGCAGCTCACCCGACGCGCGATCGAGTCGCTCCTCGAGGCATAATCGCTAGGGGATCATGAGCGTGGATCGGGACAGCGTTCGCCAAGCCACCGCGTTGGTGGTCGACGACAGCCCGCCGATGCGGAAGATGATCGTCTTCGCCCTGTCGCGGATCCCCGGGCTCATGCTCGTCGAGGCCGACGACGGCGTCGACGCCCTGCGCAAGCTCGCCGGCGCGACCTTCGATCTGATCATCACCGACATCAACATGCCGATCCTCGACGGCCTCAAGCTGGTCAAGCGGCTGCGGGCCGACGAGCGCTACCAGGACGTGCCGATCATCATCATCACGACCGAGGGCGCGGCCGAGGATCGCCAGCGGGCCCTCGCCCTCGGCGCCAACGCCTACATCACCAAGCCGATCCGCGCCGGCGAGGTGATCGCCCTCGTCCGCAAGATCCTGGCCGGCGAGGAGCGCGGCGCGTGAGCCTCGATCGGCGGATCGACGAGTTCCTGATCCACCTCAAGGTCGAGCGCGGGCTCCGGCCCAACTCGCTCAGCGCCTACGCGACCGACCTGCGGATCTTCCTCGAGCACCTGGAGGGGGAGGGCCGCGCCGAGCTCGGGCGCGTCGACGGCGGGAGCCTCCAGCGCTTCCTCGATGCCCAGGGCGACGCCGGCCTCAAGGCGTCGACGCGGGCGCGGCGGTGGGCGGCGATCCGCGGGCTCTTCCGCTACCTCCGCAGCGAGGGGATCGTCGACGCCGATCCGACGCAAGGCGTGGTCAACCCGAAGGTCGGCCGCCGCCTCCCGGACCTCCTCACCCGCCAGGAGGTCGACGCGCTCCTCGCCGCGCCGGGCACCGACAGCCCGCTCGGCCTGCGCGACACGGCGATCCTCGAGCTGATGTACGCGAGCGGCTGCCGGGTCTCGGAGGCGGTCGACCTCACCCTCGATCGCCTCAACCTCGATCAGGGCGTGGTCCGGCTGCGGGGCAAGGGCGACAAGGAGCGCCTGTCGCTGGTCGGCGAGCCGGCGATCGTCGCCCTCGTCCGCTGGCTCGGCGAGGGCCGCCCGGCGCTGATGAAGCCGGGCAAGCGCGGCCCGCCGCCCTTCGTCTTCCTCAATCACCGCGGCGGCAAGCTCAGCCGCCAGGGCTGCTACTTGAAGATCCGCGAGCTCGCCAAGGCGGCCGGCATCGACCGTCCGATCTCGCCGCACCGCCTGCGCCACTCCTTCGCCACCCACCTCCTCGAGGGCGGCACGGACCTGCGCACGCTCCAGCTCCTCCTCGGCCACGCCGACATCTCGACGACGCAGATCTACACCCACGTCTCGCAGCGCCACCTCCGCGAGGCCTACCGCAAGCACCACCCGCGGGCGTGAGTCGCTAGCGATGGTCGATCGCCTGGGCGCGGGGCCGGCGTCGCGGAGGTGTGAGGCGGCGCAGATGCTGAGGCTCGGGGCACAGGCGGCGGCCTGATATCGTTGGCGGATGTCCGGAGGCCACAAGCGCGCGGTCGCGTGGCTCGGTCGCCTGCCCAGGCCGCCGACGTGGGCCGTCCTGCTCGCGCTCATCTGGACCCTCGAGATCTACTTTGTCCAGGAGATCACGCTGATCCCGGGGCACTGGCAGTCGCTCTTCGGCGCCGCGATCTACAAGATCGTCCGCCTCGGGATCGACCTCCTGGCCTGCGCGGCGCTGCTCTGCGCGCTGCCGCGGGCGGCCCTCGTCGCCCTCTTCGCCATAAACCCGCTCTTCTACGGCGCGGTCATCCTCTACAACGACTACTACCAGCAGCCGCTGTCGATCCACGCGATCCTCGAGACCTCCGGCGAGGGCGTCCAGGTGTCGAACGCGGTCTGGGGGCTCGTCGACGCGTGGATGGCTGTCTTTTTGGTCACCTTCGCGATCAAGCTCGGGCTCCTCGTCCGCGGCGGCGCGCGGGCCCCGTGGGCGGCGCGGCGGCGGCCGGCGGCGGCGCTCTTCGCCGGCTACGTCGGCCTCGTCGCGGTCGTCAACCCGCTCCTCCAGCCGCTGTCGAAGATCGGCACCTGGGACAGCGTCGGCGGCCTCGGGGCGATCTACGGCTACAGCCTGACCTGGCTCGCCGAGCTCGCCTACCTCGACGTCGACGCGCTCCGCGATCGGGCGCTGGCGCGGGCGCGGGCGCTGCCCGTCGACGTCGATCGCCTCGACGCCGCCGAGGCCAGCTTCCCGGTCGGCGAGCGGATCGTCTTCTTGCAGGTCGAGAGCCTCGACCTCGCGCTCGTCGACTTCACGATCGACGGCCGCGAGGTCACGCCGAACCTCAACCGCCTGTGGCGCGGCTCGGTCCGCTACGCCGTCCAGGCGCCGAAGGGGACCGGCTCGTCCGACGCCGACTTCCGCGCGCTCACGGGCCTGCCGCCGTCGACCGACGTGCCGACCTACAAGATCCCCGGCTACCCCTACACCGGCTCCTTCGTCGAGCGCCTCGCCCGGCGCGGCTTCGAGGTCCTCGCCGTCCACGGGGTCACGGGCGAGTTCTTCAACCGCCGGCGGGCCTACGAGCGCATGCCCTTCAGCGAGCTCGTCTTCCGCGAGGAGCTCCTCGCGCGGGAGATCAGCGCCAGCGAGTCGTGGGCGATCGACGACGGCGTGGTGCTCGACTACGCCGCCGCCCGCCTGCGCGCCGCCGGCGGCCGCCACTTCGAGATCGTCATCACCGCGACGAGCCACATCCCGTTCCCGCTGCCGCCGGGCGAGAAGGTCTTCTTCCCCGACGAGGCCGCCGATCGCTTCGCCTACTTCGACTCGGTCCACTACGTCGACGCGGCGATCGGCCGCTTCGTCGACGCGCTGCCGCCGGGGACGACGGTGGTCCTCTACGGCGATCACATCTCGAAGATGGAGAACCCGGAGGTCGGCTACAGCCAGCGCCTGCGCGAGGGGGAGGGCTGCGTGCCCTTCCTCATCCACATGACGGGGCGTGACCTCCGCGGCCTCCAGCGCACCGGCGACGACCTCGCCCTGTCGTGTGAGCTGTCGAGCCTGCAGGCGTTTCGCCTGGTCCACCGGCGGATCGAGGCCTCCTTCACCGAGGCGCCGGAGGAGCCCGGGCCGCTCGCCGGGAGGACGACGCCGAGGCCCGCGGAGAGCGCTGCGCTGGTCGCGCGGGACGCTTATTGACTTGGCCAATTGGGGCTGCTAAGCCGATAAAAACCGGCCGCGCGTGCGCCGCGGTAGCCGCCTGTGGAACGCTTCAGCCAAGCCTCGGTCCTCGCCATCGTCGGCCTCACCGCCTCCGATCTCCGGACGATCGCGATGTACGTGATCTGCCTGGTGATCGCGGTCAGCATCCACGAGTTCGCCCACGCCTTCGCCGCCGACCGCCTCGGCGATCCGACCCCGAGCCGCGAGGGTCGACTGACCCTCAACCCGATGTCGCACGCCGACCCGATCGGCACCCTCGCGCTGCCGGTCGCCGCCGGGCTCTTCCACCTGCCGCTCCTCGGCTGGGGCCGGCCGGTGCCGACGCAGCCGAGCTTCTACACGCGCAAGATCTCGATGCGCGGCGGCCTCGCGCTCGTCTCCTTCGCCGGGCCGCTGTCCAACTTCCTCCAGGCGCTCCTCACCCTCGTCGTCCTGAAGGTGCTGGTCGTCGCCGGGGTGTCGTCGCGGGGTCTCAACGAGATCCTGCTGACCTTCTTCCAGCTCAACCTCATCCTCTTCGCCTTCAACCTCCTCCCGCTCCACCCCCTCGACGGCGGCAAGATCCTCGCCTGGCTGCTGCCGCCGAAGCTGAGCTACATCGACGAGTTCCTCGCCCGCTGGGGCGGCCTGATCCTCCTGATCCTGGTCATCGTCCTCCCCGAGGTGCTCCACGTGATGCTCTCGCCGATCCTCACGCTCGCGCGCTGGTCGCTCCAAGCGATCGGGCTGTAGCGGCGCGCAGACGATCCCGACCGTGAGCAGCGACACCGCCAAAGGCGCGGAGGGGGAGGCGTCGTCGCCGAGGGGACCGGCGCCGCAGCCGTCCCTGATCACGCCGGTCGACGAGGGCTCAAACCCGGTCTACGCGGTCGAGCTGCCGATCTTCGAGGGGCCGCTCGATCTCCTGCTCCACCTCGTGCGCCGGCACGAGCTCGACATCCTCGACATCCCGATCGCCTTCGTCACCGAGAAGTACCTCGAGTACCTCGAGGTCATGCGCGCGCTCGACATCGAGATCGCCGGCGACTACCTCGTGATGGCGGCGACGCTCGCCTACCTCAAGAGCCGCGAGCTCGTGCCGCAGCAGGACGCGGAGGAGGAGGAGAGCGACGGCGAGGACGAGGACGGCGAGGACCCGCGCGAGGCGCTGATCCGCCGGCTGATCGAGTACGAGCGCTTCCGCGCCGCCGGCCGCGAGCTCAACGAGATGCCGGTCGCCGGCCGCGACGTCTTCACCCGCGGCGGCTCGATCGACCTCCCGCCGCTCGATCCGGGGATGGCCCCCGTGACCCTCTTCCGCCTCGCTGAGGCCTACGCGCGGGTCCTCCAGCGCGCGAAGATCAGCAAGAGCCACGAGGTGGTGATCGAGCGGGTCACCGTCCGCCAGCGCATGGAGCAGCTCTCGCTCCTCCTCGAGGAGCGGGGCGACGTCGAGTTCGACAGCCTCTTCCTCGAGCGCGAGTGGAGCAGCGTCCTCGAGCTCCGGCAGATGCTCGTGGTCACGCTGATGTCGGTGCTCGAGCTGGTCAAGCTCGGGATCATCGGCGTCCAGCAGCCGACCGACACCGCGACGATCCGCCTGCTGAGGCGGGCGAGCTACGCCGCCGCGATGCAGGCGCTCACCGGCTACGACGAGGACGCGAGCTTCGGCGAGGGCGCGGCGCCGAAGCCAGGGGAGCCGACGCCGGCCGGCGGCGCTCCGACGGCCGGTGCGGCGCCGCAGCCCCCTCCTGCGGCCCCTGCGAGCGGGTCTCCTGTCGCGCGAGACGGCGACGCCGCGCTCGGTGAGGGTCGCGGGGATGGCCTCACTGATGTGGGGTCGGTAGCGACGCGATCGCGCGTCGACTCGGCGGAGGGCATCGAGGAGCGCGAGGCGCTCGCCGCCCTCGATGAAGAGGGTGTTGAGGACGAGCCGGGGTGGGGCGTGTCCGCGGCGGACGACGCGCCCGAGAGACACGGGCTGGCGGAGCGCAAGGGGCTCGCGGAGCGCGAGGATGAGCTCGAGGACGGTCCGGAGCGGAGACATGGGTCGCCGTCCGAGGATGACCTTGAGGACAGATCAGTCCAGCGCGCGTTCGCGACCGGTGGCTCGGTCGAGAGCGCCGGGCTCGAGGAGCGCGAGGCGCTTGCGGAGACCGAGGACGAGCTCGAGGACGAGCTCGAGGATGGGCCGGAATGGAGCGCGCTCGAGGCGGTTGATCCGGCCGAGAGACACGGGCTGCCGTCCGCGGGGGACCTGGA
>JAGQIT010000901.1 GCA_020431135.1 Myxococcales bacterium
CCTCGACGCCGACGACGGCGCCGGCGCGCAGACGATCGACCCGGGCAGCCTCCGCCGCCTCCTCGGGCGCTTCGCCGGGATGCTCCGCCTCGTGGTCTTCGCCGCCTGCGAGAGCGCCGATCCAGGCGCCGCCCCCGGACTAAGCAGCCTCGGCAGCCTGACGCAGGTGATCCATCGCGCCGGCGTCGCGGCGGTGATCGGCGCCCGCGTCCCCCTCGCCGTCGACGCGTCGATCACCTTCACCCGGGCGCTCTATCGCGGCCTCGCGGTCGAGCTCCGGAGCCTCGAGGAGGCGGTGCTCGAGGCCCGCCGCGAGCTCGCCCAGACCCCGGGAGAGATCGCCTGGGCGACCCTCCAGCTCTACAGCCGCGCCGCCGACGGCGAGGACAGCCGGCCGCTGATCGTCCGCCCCTACCGCGGCCTCCTCGCCTTCGAGCCCCGGCACCGCCGGCTGCTCTTCGGCCGCGACCGCGAGAGCGCCGAGATCCGCGACGATCTGCGCCGCCTCGAGACGAGCGGGCGGCCGCAGCTCCTCGTCGTCGCCGGGGCCTCAGGGACGGGCAAGTCGTCGGTGGTCCTCGGCGGCTTCGTGCCGGCGCTGCTCGAGGAGCGCGAGCCGGTCTGGAGCTGGGAGCGCCTGCGGCCGGGCCCGTCGCCGCTGTGCGCCCTCGCGGCCGCGGCCAGCCGCCTCAAGGGCGAGGCCGTCGCCGACGCGCCGGCGGCGATCTTCGCGGCGCTGCGCGGCTGGCGTGAGGCCCACCCCGAGCGCGCGCTCCTCCTGGTCGTCGATCAGCTCGAGGAGCTCTTCACCCAGGGATCCGCGGCCGCCGAGCGCGAGGCCTTCGCCCGCCTCCTGTGGCGCCTCGCGAGCGAGCGCCGCTGGCCGGTCGCGATCATCTGCACGATCCGCGTCGACTTCGTCGGCCGCTGCGGTGAGATCGCCGTCGACGACGACGACCGCCGCCTCGACCGCGTCGCCTACGACGAGGACCACCGCATCTTCATCGCCCGCGGCGATCGCGGCCTGCTGCGCGAGGTCATCGAGCGCCCGGCGGCCGCGGTGGGCCTGTCCTTTGAGCCAGGACTCGTCGAGCGCATCCTCGACGACGTCGCCGGCGAGCCGGGCGCCCTGCCCCTCCTCGGCCACGCCCTCGATCTCCTGTGGGCGCACCGCAGCGGCCGCGTCCTCACCCTCGCCGTCTACCGCGAGATCGGCGAGATCAGCGGCGCCCTCAGCCGCCACGCCGACACGATCGTCGACGCCCTGAGCGACGAGGAGCGCGCCCAGGCCCGCCGCCTCCTCGTCCGCCTCGTCAGCGCCAGCGGCACCCTCGACGCCCGCGCCCGCCTGCCCCTGCGTCGCCTGCGGCCGGCGGGGGCGTCGGCGGCGATCTTCGACGCCGCCCTCCGTCGCCTCACCGCCGGGCGCCTCCTCGTCCTCCGCGACGCCGAGGAGGGGGCTCAGAACAGGGCCGAGAGCGCAGACAAGGCGGGTGACGCGGGCGACGACGAGGCCGAGGGCGCGACCGTCGAGGTCGCCCA
>JAGQIT010000902.1 GCA_020431135.1 Myxococcales bacterium
ATCGCTCGCGCCGGCGTCAGCGCAGAGAGTGGGACTAGCCTGTGGGAGAGGTCCCACGCGCCCTCGCGTGCCCTCGTCGCCGATTGCCCGGCCTAGACATGGTGTAGGACCTGGTTCCGCGGCGTCTGTGCCGAACAATCGGGGCCGACGATCGCGGCGCGGGACTTCCACTCGCTGCTAGCTCTGGGACGACGCGGGTCCTGATTGCAGCTCTCCCGCGGCGTTGGGCCGGTGAGCAGAGCCGATGACAAGGGCGCGAGCGGCTCGCGCTGTGACGCGGGGGACGACGCCGCCGCGACGCGTCACGGGAGACCCGGAGTTGACTCCGCGAGGGCCCAGGCCTCCGCGGAGTCCGCTGCTTCTGGGGACAGGCGGTGGACCGGCAGCTCGACGTCGATGGGATAGGGCTCCGCGTAGGGATCGTCCCAGAGGCGGTAGGTCGAGGCGACGGCCTCGTCGGCGTCGCGGAGAACCACGGGTTCATGCGCCGTGAGCCCGCCGTCGGCGATCGTCATGTCATCTGTCTCAAGGACCAGGGCGTCACCGACCGGCCCGATGTAGGCGCCGCCGACGACGAGCGCCCGGTGTCCCGGCGCGAGGCAGGTCGCGGGCTCGCAGCCGCCGTCGCCCGCGCGGTAGAGCAGGGGATCGCGGCCTGGGGCGTCGAGATCGGCCGCGTCGGCGATGGTCCAGCCGTCGAGGTCGACGGCGTCCGGTCCGAGGTTGAGGAGCTCGACGTACTCGAGCTCGCGCTCGCTCGCGCTTGGCCCCGGCGCGTTGCTCAGGACCTCGACGATCGCGACGGTCGCGTCGACCGGTGGAGCCGCGGTGGTCGTGCCCGTCGTCGTATCGGTGTCCGTGTCGCCCTCGGCCGGTGGGAGCTCTCCTGGGCTCGGCGCGCAGGGGATCCAATCCTCCGCGGAGTCGCTGTCGATCGCCGGATCGGCGCGGCACCACGACTCCCCGGAGGTCGGGGGCTCGACCGGGGGCCCGAGCCAGGCGCCCTCGACGTCGTGGCTCGGCGGCGGCGGGCCGCCGTAGATCAGGGCGTCGACCGTCGCGCCGCCGGGGCCGAGGAGGAGGACCGCGCCGTCGCTGTTGCGCAGGCCGTCGGCGGTCACGAGGTTGACCTCCAGGAGGTCGCCGTCTGTCGACACGCCGGTCCACGGCGCCGCCTCGAGATCGCTGAAGCGACGGATGACCAGGAGCCCGCCGGGCATGAGAACGCGATCGTCGACGCCGAGCTCGTCGGCGTCGAGGCGCGGCCAGCCGCGGGCGAGGAGCGCCAGGCCGTCGAGCGGCAGCTCCACGGCGCCGCTGTTGACGATCTCGAGGACCTCCGGCGAGCCGGCGCCGCCGTCCTTGCCCTCGGGATTCGCGAGAACCTCCGTCAGGCGGAGACCCGAGAGATCGCCCGGCGGAGGATCGCCGCTCGTCGAGGTCGCGGAGGTCGTCGAGTGCGTCGAAGTCTGGCCGCCTCCGCTGGTCGTCGGAGGGGGCGTGGGCAGGCGATCGGGGAGATCGTCCCACGGCGAGGGCAGGGCGCCGAGGTCCGGGAGCGGCTGTGGGGGCGCGTCGAGATCAGGCGCCGACGGGGCGCAGGCGGCGAGCACCAGGGGCGCGAGAGCGGCGAGGGGGACGGTTCGCGGCGAGGGCATGCCTCTCCTCTTCGACCGCCCGCGGAGGTCGTTGCGTGGCCAAAGTTCGGGAGCGCCCGCCGACTCGCGGCGCGCTCGCCGGCCGCAGTAGGAACCCTGCAGTCGGCGGCGCTGTACCCGGCGTACCGAAAGCTTCGTCGGCGCGGGCAGCGAGAGCGCGTGCCGACTCGCGGGACGGGCTCCTAGCGCAGGCCGTGGTCCTTGAGCTTGCGATAGAGCGTCGAGCGATCGATCCCGAGGAGCGCGGCGGCTCGCGCCTTGTTGCCGCCCGTAGCGAGGAGCGCGGCGTCGATCGCCTCGCGCTCGAGCTCGCTGAGGGGGCGGACCTCGCTCGCCTGCGCGGGGGCTCGGGGCCCGGGGCTCGGGGCCAGCGGCGCGGCGTGGGCGAGCTCCGGCGCGAGGTCGTCGACGTCGACGATCGGGCCGTCGCCGAGGACGAGCGCGCGCTCGATGACGTTGCGGAGCTCGCGGACGTTGCCCGGCCAGCGGTAGCGCTGGAGCACCTCGAGCGCCGCAGGGGAGATCTCGGTGACGCGGCGGCCGATGCTCTCGCCGAGGACCTCGACGAAGTGGGCCGCGAGGGCAGGGATGTCCTCGCGGCGCTCACGCAGCGGCGGCAGCTGGGTCTGGATCACGCTCAGGCGGTAGAGGAGATCCTGGCGGAAGGTGCCGTCCTTGACCATCTGCGGGAGGTCGCGGTGGGTCGCGGCGATCAGGCGGACGTCGACGCTGATCTCCTTGGTGCCGCCGACGCGGGTCAGCGTGCGGTTCTCGAGGACGCGGAGCATCCGCGCCTGGGCGGCGGGGCTGAGCTCGCCGACCTCGTCCATAAAGAGGGTGCCGCCGTGGGCGCGGACGAAGACGCCCTCGTGCTGGCTGACAGCGCCGGTGAAGGCGCCGCGCT
>JAGQIT010000903.1 GCA_020431135.1 Myxococcales bacterium
TCCACTACGTCCACCACCAGGCCGACGGGCGCCCCTACGACGACGCGAACGAGCTGTCGAAGCAGGTGGTCCGAGCGGCGCGCGACGTCGGGATCCGCCTCGTCCTCCTCGAGGTGCTCTACCGCCGCGCCGGGGCCGGGGCGGCGCCGCTCCCCGAGCAGCGCCGCTTCTGCGACGCCTCGGTCGACGCCTACCTGCGCCGCGTCGACGACCTCCGCGGGCTGTGTGCCGAGGACCCGAGCGTCGACGTCGGCCTCGCGCCGCACAGCGTCCGGGCCGTCGGCGCCGCCGAGCTCCGCGAGCTCGCTTCCTACGCCGCCGCCCACGACCTGGTGATCCACGCCCACGTCTCGGAGCAGCCGCGCGAGAACGCCGAGTGCGCCGCGGAGCACGGGTCGACGCCGACGGCGGCCTTCGCCGCGGCCGGCTGCCTCGACCGCCCGCGCCGCTTCACCGCCGTCCACGCGATCCACATCGACGCCGCCGACACGCGCCTCCTCGGCGACCAGCACGTCTGCGCGTGCCCGACGACCGAGGCCGACCTCGGCGACGGGATCGTCCCGGCCAGCGATCTGCGCCGGGCCGGCGCGCAGATCTGCCTCGGCAGCGACAGCAACGCGATCATCGACCTCGTGCAGGAGGCGCGCCTCCTCGAGATGGACGAGCGCCTGCGCTCGCGCGCGCGGATCTGCCTCGCGGACGACGACGGCGGCGGCCTCGGGGCCTACCTCCTCGGCGCCGCGACGACCGCAGGCGCCTCGGCCCTCGGCCGCCCGGACCTCGGGAGGCTCGCGGTCGGCGGGCCCTTCGACGCGCTCACCGTCGATCTCGTCCACCCGCTCCTCGCCGACGTCGCGCCCGAGCACTGGATCGACGCGCTCCTCCTCGCCGGCACCGCGGCGCCGATCGACCAGGTCTACGTCGCCGGCGCGCGGCGGCGCTGAGCCTGCGCAGGGCCGCCACGGACGCGCCTGGTCGCCGCCCCTGCGCGCGGCAAAGGGGCGCTTCGCCGGCAAAACCTGCTATCCAACAAGCCCCGTGCCGAGTCGCGCCCTCGCAGCCCTCGCCCTCGCCCTCGCGGTCGCCGCGGGCGGCTGCGCGAACCGGACGGAGCAGGCGACGCGCGAGGCCTGGAACAAG
Organism: Myxococcales bacterium; assembly: GCA_020431135.1. Lineage (GTDB taxonomy): Bacteria > Myxococcota_A > Polyangia > Nannocystales > Nannocystaceae > JADJRG01. The sequence goes on from JAGQIT010000903.1 coordinate 1,141, forward strand.
GCGATGCGCACCGGCGGCGACGGCGGCGAGAGCCGCGACGGGTCCGGCCGCGACGGCGACGGCGGCGAGGAGGAGGAGGAGCGCGCGGCCTGGGCGGCCGTCTCCGACGCGATCGACGAGCTCAGCGAGACCCTCGCCTCGGGCGTGTCGACGGTGAACTTCGAGCGCCTCGCGGGGAAGCTGTGCGGGCGCCCCGTCGAGGCCACCAGCGAGGGCGGCCGCGACGTCTATCACTGCGAGCCCGAGGCCGCGCTCGAGCTCCTCGGCGAGTCCCTCGAGATCGAGCTCGACACCTCCGGCGTCGTCGCCTACGTCGCGCCGGACGTCACCGACGAGGAGAGCGAGGAGCTCCTCCAGCAGGCGCTCGTCCGCTTGGCGACGCTGTGCGCCCAGGCGTGGACCGCGGTGCCCGCGGACGCTGAGAATGCTCACGAGGAGTTCCACAGCTGCCCCTTGGCCAACGGCCCGGTGATCGCGGTCGGACGCTTCCCGCGGGATCTCGCGGCCAACCAGTGGCAGTTCTCCCTGGTCGTCCTAGGGCCAGGCTAATATCCTCCGCGGAGTTCGCTATGGAATCCACGACGCACAGCAGCCACGGCGGGATCCTCTTCCAGCTCGAGATGTTCCGGCCGACGATGATGGCCGCCGTCCTCGCCGAGGGCCTGGCCTCCAAGGCCCGCAACATCCTCGATGCGACCCTCGAGCTCGCCCGCCACCCGAGCGCGCCGATCGTCGTCGCCCGCCTCCACGGCTCGGTCGTCGGCGACGACCCGGCGGAGTTCTGGCGCGACAACGCCGATCTCGCGATCTACGCCAGCCAGGTGCTGCCGCGGCAGTGCTTCATCTACTACGTCCGCACGGGCCTCGACCGCCGCGAGGGCTTCATCGTCGCCCAGCGCGGCCAGGTCCTCGTCGCCCACGACGCGACCCCCGAGAGCATCCCCGAGGGCACGCCGGACGAGGAGTGGCCGGTCCGCCGCCTGTGCCAGCAGATGCAGCTCACGGTCGAGGACATCGCCGACGGCTTCCCGGGCGGTCCGCGGGTGAGCATCTCCCTCGCCGAGCCGACCGGCGACGACCAGCAGCTCCTGATGACCCTCGCCGGCCAGCCGGACGACGAGGAGGCCGACGACGAGGAGCAGGCGCCTCCGCCGCGCCAGCGCGCCCCGGCGGGCGGGCGTCCGGGCGCCGGACCCGGAC
>JAGQIT010000904.1 GCA_020431135.1 Myxococcales bacterium
CGCATGAAGTCGGTCGGCTCGGTCGAGATCCCGCAGGCCGCCTTCCACGCGATCCTCAACGTGGACGACTGAGTCCCGAGGGCGCGAAGCGACCGAGGGATCTCAGTGGGGAGCGCGAGGGCTTGCCCCTCGCCGGAGAGAAATCGCCGGAGGCGATTTATCGACAGGCCTCGAGCTACTGCGGCGGGACGCCGTAGAGGGCGACGGCGGGCGGGCCGTCCGAGCCGTCCTCGTCGTAGCCGTCGTCGCTGCCATCGTCCGCGATGCCGTCGTCGGCGCCGTCGTCGGCGCCGTCGTCGATCGCGTCGTCGCCGCCCGAGGTGTCCTCGGGCTCGACCGTGGTGTCCTCGTCGGCCGCCTCCCCGCCGCCGCAGGCGGTCGCGCCGAAGGCGAACAGCGCCGCCGCGAGCAAGCCGCCGCGGCCGGAGATCACGGGGCGCCGCGGCGTCGCGTCGCGCAACGTCGCGCCGCAGAACGGGCACTCGGTCTCGCTGGGGCGCTCGGCCGCGTGGATGTGAGCGCGGCAGGCCGCGCAGCGGGTGAGCCCTTCGCGGCTCCGGATCGGCTTGGACATCGACCCCGAGGGTAGCCGGTTGTGGTCAGCTCGGCTCGCGGAAGCAGAGCTCGACGGAGCGCACGCCCCGACGCGACATCTCGACGGTCCACGCGCCGTCGACGGGGACGAGGTGATCGGAGCACAGCCGCCGGCCCGAGTCGGTGAGGCTCATGCGCCCGGTCTGGAGGAGCAGGGTCCGGTCCTCGCAGTCGTCGTCCTCGGCGAAGAACTCCTCGTCCTCGTACGGCTGCGCGTTCGCCTCCGCCGCCGCGACCACGCGGAGCGTGTCGTCGTGCATCGTGATGGTCGCGCCGTTGCCGCCGACGATCCGGAACAGGTCGCCCTCGCGCCGACAGGCCATGACCGTGACCTCGACCTCGTAGAGCCCGGAGACGTCGATCGTCCCGTGGTCGCCGTCGAGGGAGACGCGCTCGCCGCAGGTGGTCTCGCCCGACGCCGCGTCGATCTCGCACGACTCGCTGCACAGCGCGCTCTCGCCCATCCGGATGTCGCCGTCGCAGAGCCCCACGTCCTCCTGGCCTTCGCCGGGGACGTAGTCGGGCTGACCGATGATCGGCTGATCGAAGGCGACGAGCTGAACACAGCCCGTCAGGAGCGCGGCCAGGGGTAGAACGAAGCGCACGGCCGCGGACTGTAGCTCGTTTGGCGGGGCTCGCCGCTCGGCCGGGCTGCACTATGTTCCGCCGATGCGGAGAGCCCTCCTCGTCGCCTCGCTCCTCGTCGGCTGCGGCTCGACCGCGCCGCCCGTCGATCACCCGACCGCGGACGCGCGGGTCGGCCGCTGGGTATCGCCGGCGCGCACGTTCCGGACGAACCTGTTCTGGATCGACGCGCCCGAGGGCGTGGTCCTCGTGGACACCGGGTTCCTCCCCTCGGACGCGGAGGCGGCCGTCGCGGCGGCCGAGCGCGCGACCGGCAAGCGCGTGGTGCTCGCCGTCGTGCTGCACGCCAACCCGGACAAGTTCAACGGGGCGCCGGTCTTCCAGGC
>JAGQIT010000905.1 GCA_020431135.1 Myxococcales bacterium
AGGGCGGCGGCGGGGCGATCGTCCTCGTCCCCGAGATCGCCCTGACGCCGCAGCTCAGCGACCGCTTCCGGGCGCGCTTCGGCGACACGGTCGCGGTCCTCCACAGCGCCCTGACCCCGCGCCAACGCCTCGACGCCTGGCAGCAGATCCGCGCCGGCGTCCGTCGGATCGTCATCGGCCCGCGCTCGGCGATCTTCGCCCCGCTCCCCGACCTCCGGGTGATCGTCGTCGACGAGGAGCACGACGGCTCGTTCAAGCAGGAGGAGGGGGTCCGCTACCACGCCCGCGACGTCGCCCTGGTCCGCGCGCGCTCGGTCGGCGCCCTGGCGATCCTCGGCAGCGCGACGCCCTCGCTCGAGACCTTCGAGCTCGCTCGCGGCGGCCGCTACCACCTCCTCGAGCTCAACACCCGGCCGACGCCGCGGCCGCTGCCGAAGGTCGAGCTCGTGCCGCTCGCCGCCTTCCGACCTGACCCTGAGACCATGCTCACCGCGCGCCTGCGCGACGCCGTCGCCGCGACCGTCGAGGCCGGCGAGCAGGCGATCCTCTTCCTCAACCGCCGCGGCTTCGCGACGACGCTGGTGTGCTCGAGCTGCGGCGAGCTCCTGCCGTGCCCCGACTGCTCGGCGCCGTCGATGACCTACCACCTCGGGCGCAACCGCCTGATGTGCCACCTGTGCGGGCGCATCGAGTCGCCGCCGGCGCGCTGCCCGAGCTGCGGCGACGGCGAGCTCGAGCACGGCAACGCGGGCACGGAGCGCATCGAGGTCGCCCTCGGCAGCGCCCTCCCGGGGGTCCGGGTGCTCCGCCTCGACCGCGACACCAGCCGCGGCCGCGGCCTGCTGACGACCCTCGCCAAGTTCCGCGCCCGCGAGGCCGACGTCCTCGTCGGCACGCAGATGCTGTCGAAGGGCCACGACTTCCCCGGGGTGACGCTCGTCGGGATCTTGCAGGCGGACCACGGCCTCGGCCTCCCGGATCTCCGCGCCGCCGAGCGGACCTTCCAGCTCCTCACCCAGGTCGCCGGGCGTGCGGGCCGCGGCGAGCGGCCGGGGAGGGTGCTGATCCAGGCCTACGCGATCAAGCACCCGGCGATCGTCGCCGCGGCCAAGCACGACTTCGCGGGCTTCGCCGCGTGGGAGCTCGAGCGCCGCCGTGATCTCGGCAACCCGCCCTTCGGACACCTCGCGCTCGTCCGCATCATCGGCGCCGAGTCGGAGGCCGTGATCGCTCGAGCGACGGCGATCGCCGAGCGCGTCCAGGCCGGGATCGCCGAGGTCGCGCGGGCCCACGAGGGGGCGGGTGAGGGCGAGAGCCCGCTCGTCGCCCTCGGGCCGATCCCGTCGCCGATCGAGCGGATCAACCGCAAGACCCGCTGGCAGCTGCTGATCCGCGCCCGCGCCCGCCACCCGCTGCGCTGGCTCCTGCGCGCGCTCCGGCCGGCGCTCGGCCCCGCCGGCAGCGGCCCAGCGCAGACCCTCGCGCTCGTCGACGTCGACCCGCAGTCGCTGCTCTGAGCGGTGACGCGGAGCCGATCGAGTCGGCGATGACGCGCGCGGACTTCTGTGGACGCGGAGCGTCGCTCTTCAGGGCAGGTCGGCAGCGCGGCGGGCGACGCGGAGCGTGGATTGGCGAGGACGCGGAGCGTCGCGCGGCTCGAACTCAGCCCCGGTAGCGAGCGCGCGGGTCCTGAGAACGCGAGACGACGCCAGGAGCGGGGCTCCGGGCGTCGTCGCTGGTCTGCGTGCTGTTCGGGGCGCCGTCGCGATCGCGGGGCGCAGGCGAGGATCGACAGAGCGTGCCCTCCGGCGATCCTCGGGCGGCGTTCAGGGGGGGAGAACGCCGAACGCGGCGCAGGGCCGCGTTACTTGACGAGCTTCCAGGTCTGGGTGCGGAAGAAGGGGCCGAGGTAGCCGCGGACCATCAGGTCGCCGTCCTCGATCCACATCTTGGCGCGGTAGATCTTGCCCTTCTTGGGGTCGAGGATCTTGCCGCCAGACCACTCCTCGCCGTCCTTCTTCAGGCCCCAGAGAACGACCATGCCCTGGATCGGCTTGTCCTTCTTGTCGCCCTCGCACTTCTCGCAGCGGGCGCTCGGATCCTGGAGGAGCTTGACGACGGTGCCGTAGAGGCGGTTGTTGACCTCGACGATCTGGACGTAGGACTTGGCGTCGCCGGTCTCGTCGTCGATCGTCTTCCAGGTGTGTCCGGCCGGACTCGTCGCGCCGGCCATCGCGAAGGTGCTGAAGAGCATCGACGCGGCCATCGCCGTCGCGCACGCAAAGCGGCGCAACACACGTGCACCGCCACTCTGATTCCGATCCGTACGTCCACCGTGGTGCATAGGTCTTCTCCTTATGTCGGTCGTGTCGACCCGGGGCGCATAGACACACGCCTGCGCGGCCCTATTCATGACGCGCGGAGAAAAACTCGCACGAATTTCGGCGGCGGCCAAGGGCTCGAGGGGGTCTGCGCTGGTGCCGGCCCCGAAACCCGCGCGTAGGCCGGCGAATCGAGTATCTTCAGCCGGCCGTGGCCCCGGATCTCCTCATCATCGGCGAACGCGACGAGCGCGAGGACCTCAGCAGGCGGGTCGCGGGCTTCGGCTACCGCTGCGAGGGCGCGGGCGCGCGTTCGCTCGCCGACCACCTCGAGCCGCCGGTGCCGGCGGCGATCCTGCTCTGCGCCCAGGGGTGCGACGTCCGGGCGGTCCTCCGGGAGCTCCGCCGCGACCCCCAGGGGCTCGGGATCCCGGTGATCCTCTACAGCGAGCTCGGCGGGG
>JAGQIT010000906.1 GCA_020431135.1 Myxococcales bacterium
AGTCACCCTGGCACTTCGGACAGGTCCCGCGGCGGACGGCCGCGACGTCGAGTGAGGCCCCGCAATGGGGGCACTGAAGGTGGATGTCGGGGTCGATCGCCGAAGAGGGGTCCATGGCCGGGTGGTCGGCCACCTCCACCCGCCGTTGCGCCGCGATCGCGTCCGCCGCAGCGCGCTCGAGCGCCCGCCTCTGCGCTCGCGTTTGCGGAGGCCGTCCCGCGACTCGGCGCGCTCTCGCGTGCTCTCGGTTCCGTCAGAGCCCGCGGGACGCCCGGCGTAGCGGCGCTGCGCAGCCGAGGCGGCGCGAGACCACGCCGCTCCGCTGGACATCCTCCTGGAAGGACGCCCGAGTCTTCGCCACGCACCCTCCCGCTGGGCTCCGCCAGAACTCGCAGGGTCGCTTCGACGCGGCCGAGACCGCCGACGATCGCGGCGCGAGAGCACGCGCCGCTCCGCGGCGCGGGCTCCTCGTCCTAGGACCGGCCGGCGAGCGCCTCGAGGTGCTGGCGGAACACCTCGGGCGCCATGAAGCGGGTCTCGTACTTGCCGAAGTGGATGATGCAGTCCGGCGGCAGCGCGACGGGGACGCCCTCCTCGAGGCGGACGCCGTCGATGTACGTGCCGTTCGTCGAGCCGTTGTCGACCAGCTCGAGGGCGCCGTCCACCTCGCGGAAGTGGGCGTGGTGCTTCGAGATCCGCGGGTAGGGGAGGCAGACGTCGGCGCGGGCGGTGCGGCCGACGACGATCTGCTCGGGGGCGCGGCTCCCCGGGCGCGGCGAGATCTTGAGGACGAGCAGCGACGGGCTCCGCCAGCGGTTCTCGGTGGTCGCCACCGGGCTGCTGTCGGCGAGGGCCATCGTCCGCACGGTCTGCTTGGCCCAGTACTCGACCTGGGTCATGACGTGCAGGAGAACGGGGTGCGGCTGCGCCTCATCGTCGTCGCTGAGAACGTCGCGGAGACACTCGCTGAGGGAGCGGACCCGGTAGAGATCGGAGCGGCTGTTCATGGCCTCGACGCCTGGGCCAACCTAGCACGCAAATCAGCGCGGCGGCGGTCGATCTCGTCCGCCTCCGCGCCGACCTCGACGAGCCCGAGGCGGCCGCGCTCGAGGCGGATGAAGCGGCCGTCGATCGCGTTTTCAGGGGCCGCCGCGAGGTCTTCATGGACCCCCGCCTCGGCGACGAAGAGCCGGGCCGCCCGGTTGTCGCTGCCGAGCTGCGCGCGCTCGTTCATCATGTCGATCGTGAAGTCGATCGCCCGGCCGACGACCTCCGCGGAGACGTCGCCATCGGCGATGTCGGCCGCGCTCTGGGAGGGCCGCTACGCATCCGCGAGGCGCGTCGCTCAGAACGACGTGCATGAGCGCGTCTGGGTGCTCCGACCCCCGGTTGAGGTGGCGCCGCGCGAGCCTGCGATCCGCACGCAGGGTCTACTCTTCTCTGCCCTCTCGATCTTCCTCGAAGACCGCCTCCAGTCTGTCGTTCGTGCAGGCTTGACGTTCACTGCGGTGGACGATTGTGGCGCGGATGCGCGCAGGGGCGCTTGACCGGAGCGCGGCCGATCATCGACGATTCGTGGGCGCGTGAACTCCTCCCGCGCCGAGCCTGAGATGGCGGTCGAGGACATCGACGAGCACGGGGCGGTGAGCGCCGCTCCAGCGGATGCAGGCGCCGCCGATGATGACTTGATCGGCGGTCGCTTTCGAATCATCCGCGAGATCGCCAGCGGCGGGATGGGGCGGGTCTTCTTCGCACGCGACCGCGCCGAGGACGACGCGCCGATCGCCCTCAAGATCCTCGAGCACAGCGGCGATCACCGCTCGTCGCCGACGTCAGAGGTCGACGACACCGGCGCCGACGGTCTCGCGCGGGCCGCGGACCGCGAGTCGACGCTCCTCGCCGAGTTCCGCCACCCGGGCATCGTCCGCTTCGTCGCCAGCGGCGTCAGCGACGACGGCGTCCACTACATCGCCATGGAGTGGGTCGACGGCGATGACCTCGGGGTCGCCCTCGAGGCCCAGGCGCTCACGATCGAGGACACCATCCGCCTCGGTCGGCGGGTCGCGGAGTCG
>JAGQIT010000060.1 GCA_020431135.1 Myxococcales bacterium
GCCGAACTAGCGTCGCTCGCCGAACCCGGGCCGCCGCTTTGGTCGCCGTCGTCGGTGAAGCAGCCGGTCAGCGCGGCGGCGAAGAAGAGGAGCAGAGATCCGCGCCACGCAAACATGACCGCAGGATCCCTGCATCTGCGGGGCCGCGCAAGCGCGCGCGCCTCCGCGCCTCAGAGCCCGTCACTTCGGGCAGTCGGTCTTCGAGAACCACCAGTCGGTGACCTCGTACTGCGACTTGACGCGCTTGTCGGCGTCGGCGGCGGTCGTCGGCGGCGGGACGATGCACTTGTCGCCCGGCTGCCAGGCCTCGGGGGTGGCGAGGCCGTGCTTGCTGTTGAGCTGGAGCGCCTTGACGAGGCGGAGGACCTCGCCGATCACCCGGCCGGTGGTCAGCGGGTAGTAGATCATCGCGCGGATGTTCTGCTCGGGGTCGATGACGAAGACGGCGCGGACGGCCGCGGTGGTCGACGCCCCGGGGTGGATCATCCCGTACTTGGCCGACACCGCCATGCTGAGGTCGGCGATCACCGGGAACTTCACGGCGACGCCGAAGTGCTGCTCGATCGTCCGCGTCCAGGCGATGTGGCTGTAGACCGAGTCGATGCTCAGGCCGATGAGCTGGGTGTCGATCGCGGCGAACTCGTCGGTGAGCTTGGCGAAGGCGACGAACTCGGTGGTGCACACCGGCGTGAAGTCGGCCGGGTGGCTGAAGAGGACGACCCACTTGCCCTTGAAGTCGCGCAGGCTCAGCTCGCCGTGGGTCGACGGGGCGGTGAACTGGGGGGCGGGCTCGTTGATCCGGGGCATCGTCGCCTGGGTGGTGGTCTCGGACATCGCTCTCTCCTGGTGGGCGGCGCGCCGCGGCTGCCGCGCCCGACATATAGTCTGTGGGGTCTGCAATTTCCAGGTGAGCGGATCGCGTCGCCTGGCGCACTGTCACCGCGGTCGTTCGCCGCTCGGCCCCACTAGAAAGGCGTCGACGTCCGGCGTAGGATGACGCCGTGAAGGTCGAGATCACCTACTGCGTCCGCTGAAACTACCGACCGCACGCCACCAGGTTGGTGGATGAGATCGCGTACCGCTTCGGCGACACCGTCACCTGCACCTTGATCGAGGGCGATCGCGGGGTCTTCGACGTCGTCGTCGACGGCCAGGTGATCTTCTCGAAGTACGACCGCGGGCGCTTCCCCGGCAGCCGCGAGATCAGCCGGGCGATCGAGGGGCTCCGCGGCTGAGCGCGGGGCCTCGAGCGGACGGACCGCGAAGAGGAAGAGGAAGGCGGCCGGCGATCCGCGAATCGCGGATCGTCGGCCTCGACGTTCTCGCGGCGTTCGCGATGGTGAGGTCCACGGGCCCCATTGTCGCCCTGGAGTCGACAGTGCCGAACGACGACGCGGTGAATCTGTCGCTAGGGGAGGGCTGCGGACGCCTGCAGAGATCGCGTCACAAGAGTGACGTTTCAGCGACGACGGGCTCGGTCTGTGTCGATCGCGTGTCGCCTGTGAGGCGCTGTCCTCTGCGTTGGTCGTGGATCCTGACGGCGCCTCCAGTCGGCGGCCTCACCCTGGATCCAGGAGATGACCGTTGGGACATGGGGATCATGTAGGTGAACGTGATCAGAGCTGATCATGTTGGGCATGCAACTGAAATTTCGTCGCGGCCGAATCGCCCTCCCCGCCTGGAGAAGCCTTGCGTTCCGGTCCGCCGGCTCTGTACAAAATTGATACGCGATGCGTAGTCCGTTGCCTTGTACCTCTCGTCTCTGCTGTCACTTGGTCCTCGCCGCGCCCGTCGCCATCGCCCTCGCGGCCTGCGGCGCCTACGACCGCCAGCTCGAGAACAGCGGCGAGTTTGAGAGCGAGCTCGGCGACTCAGGAGACGACGACGGCGGCGACACCTCGTCGTCTTCCTCGTCCGGGAGCTCAGGATCCGACAGCGGCGCCGACGACAGCGGCGACAGCACCTGCGAGGACCCCTGCACCGAGGGCGCGAGCGCCTGCGAGGACGGCGGCGTCGTCGTCTGCGCCGACGACGACGGCGACGGCTGCTTCGCCTGGAGCGCGCCGACCCCCTGCGGCGGCGGCGAGGTCTGCGACGCGGGCGCCTGCATCATGCCGGCGGCGGTCGGCTTCGGCGAGCCGATGGTCTGGGCGGTCCCCGAGGGCGGCACGGCGAGCGGCGGCTTCTCGAGCCCGCTCGGCGTCCCCGAGGCGGTCGGCGACGACTTCTGGGTGCTCATGGACATGGACGGCGACGCGATCCAAGACCTCGTCGTCACCGGCCGCGCGGTGAGCAAGCAGGGCTACGAGTGGTTCCCGCGGACGATGGGCTACCCCAACGCCCCCTACTGGGAGGTCTACCGCGGCGAGGGCGACGGCTTCGCCGCCAAGTCGCAGCCGTGGCCGGTGCCGAGCGACGGCCGCCAGGGCCACGGCCTCGTCACCCCCGAGGGCGAGCCGCTGATCGTCGGCGACGCCTTCTGGTCGCTGCGCGACCTCAACGGCGACCAGCGCCCCGACCTCGTGATCACCGGCCGCGCCAAGGACAACGGCGGCGAGTGGATCGGCCGGGCGATGGGCTACCCGAACACGCCCTACTGGGAGGTCTACCTCAACGAGGGCGACGGCTTCGCCGCGGCGCCGACCCACTGGATGCTGCCCCCCGGCGGCCCCGACATGAGCGGCTTCTACGTGCCCGCCGGCGCGCCGGCGATCGTCGGCGATCCGAAGTGGGAGACCCGCGACCTCGACGACGACGGCTACCTCGACCTCATCGTCACCGGCAAGGCGCTCAGCGAGAACGAGAACGGGCTGATGCTCCGCGCGCTCGGCTCGCTCGACAGCCCCTACTGGGAGATCTACCGCGGCGGCCCGACCGGCTTCGCCGCGGGCCCCGAGGCGTGGATGGTCCCGGCCGGCGGCTTTAAGGGCGGCGGCTTCGCGATCGGCGAGTCGACGCCGGCGGCGATCGGCGACGACTGCTGGCGCCTGCGCGACCTCGACGGCGACGGCCTCAAGGACTTGATCGTCACGGCGCGGGCGACGGAGATCCTCGGCGTCGACTGGAAGGGCAAGGTCCCCGGCTACCCGGCGACGCCGCATTGGGTCGTCCACTTCAACAAGGGCGACGGCTTCGCCCGCACCGCCGTGACCTGGCCGGTCCCCGACGGCGGCTTCGCGGGCCAGGGCTTCATCGACGTCGACGGCGACGCGCTCGCGCTCGGCGATCAGACCTGGGCGACCCGCGACGTCGACGGCGACGGCAGCCTCGAGCTCGTGGTGACCGCGGAGTGGGGCGACCAGGAGACTCCCTACTGCCGCGGCAAGGTGCTCGGCTTCGCCGACGGCGCGCCGCACTGGGACGTCTTCGAGACCAGCGACCGCGGCTTCGCCGACGACCCCTGGCGCTTCGACGTGCCGGCGATCGGCCTCAAGTTCTGCGGCCTCCGGGCGTTCGCTGGCCAGCCGATCAAGGACGGCGATCAGGCCTGGATCACGACGAAGATCGACCCCGACGGCTACCCCGATCTCCTGGTGACCGGCGTCGGCCTCGGCGATCCGATCGATCAGGAGGTCCTCGGCTTCGCCGACGCGCCGCACTGGCAGATCTACCGCGGCGCGCCCTGACGCGCGGCTGCTCTTTCGGACAGATAGCGCTTCGCCGCGGACGCGGACGCGCGGCGCTGCGCGGAGCTGCCAGTTGAGGCGCTGCACCTGCGGTCGCGGGGCGCGCTCCGGCTCTGCTAGCATCCGGGCATGCGCCGCTGCTTCGGGGTCTTCGGCGATCCGATCGCCCACTCGCGCTCACCGGCGATGCACAGCGCCGCCTTCGCGGCGCTCGGCCTCGACCACGCCTATCTCCCCTTCCGCGTCGAGGCGGCGGTGCTCGAGCGGGCGCTGCGCGGCGCCGCGGCGCTCGGGTTCGGCGGCGTCAACCTCACGGTCCCCCACAAGCGCGCCGCCCTGGCGATCGTCGATGCGCTCAGCGACGCGGCCGCGCGGATCGGCGCCGTTAACACGATCATCTTCATGGGCGACGGCAGGATGCTCGGCGACAACACCGACAGCCCGGGCTTCGCCGCGGCGCTCAGCGAGCTCCCCGGCGCCCGTCCGCGGCGGGCGGTGGTGCTCGGCGGCGGCGGTGCGTCGCGGGCGGTGGTCGACGCCCTCCTCCATGAGGTCGGCGTCGACGAGCTCGCCTGGGTGAGTCGCGACCCGAGCCGCCTGCGCTGGGAGGGCGCGGGCGCCGAGCGCCTGCGGAGGAGCGACTACGGGGCGATCGCGGCGCGCCTCGACGCCGAGCTCCTGGTCAACTGCACGACGATCGGCATGCACGGCGGGCCGGCGGACTTCCCGATCGCGCTCCCCCTCGACACCATGGAGGGCGAGGCGCGGGTGATCGACATCGTCTATCCGCGGCCGTCGGGCGGGCTCCTCGACCGCGCCGAGGCCCTCGGCGCCGCGGTCCAGGACGGCCTGCCGATGCTCCTGTGGCAGGGCGTGCGGGCGCTCGAGCGCTGGCTGGAGCGCGAGCTGCCGGCCGACGCGGTCGCGGCGATGCGCGCGGCGATCACGGGGAGCTAGGGAGCGACTGCGGATGGAGCATCGGACCTGGGCGGGGGAGGGCGGCGCGATCCACTACTGGGTCGCTCGCGGCGGCCCGCGCTGGATCGCCTTCACCCACGGCGCGTGCATGGATCACGGCCTCTTCGCCCCGCAGGTCGAGCGCTTCGCCGGCGCCTACTCGGTGCTCGTCTGGGACGTCCCCGGGCACGGCCGCTCGCGGCCCTACCGCGGCCTGACGCTGCGCGGCGCGGCGCGTGAACTCATGACGATCCTCGCCGCGGAGGGGGCGGACCACGCCCACCTCGTCGGCCAGTCGATGGGCGGCTTCATCGCCCAGCTCGCGGCCCGCGAGGCGCCGGAGCACGTCCGCTCGATCACCGCCGTCGACTCGTCGCCGATCCAGCCGCGCTACTACTCGGCGCTCGATCGCGGGCTCCTGCGGTGGACGCCGGCGCTCCTCCGCCTCTACCCCGAGCGCGCGCTGCTCCGGGCGATCGCCGAGCAAGTCGCCGTGACCGAGGCCGGCCGGGCCTACGCCCGCGAGGCGCTGGCGACGATGGGCAAGGCCGAGGTCGCGGCGATCATGGACGCGGTCGCCCGCGGGCTCGCCGAGGTCAAGGACGACGCGCCCCTCGACGCGCCCGTTCTCATCGTCTACGGCGAGGAGGACCGGACCGGTCGCGTGCGGGACTACTGTCGGCGATGGGAGCGCGCCGAGGGGCGGACGACGGTGGTGCTCTCCGGCGCCGGGCACAACGCGAACATGGATGATCCGGAGGCCTTCAACGCGGCCCTCGCGGCGTTCCTGGCCGAGGTCGACGCGGCGGGCTGAGGGCGGCGTCTTCGTCCTCTACGCCGACGCCTCGGTCCCCGCCTCCGCGACCCAATTGCCGTGGAAGCCGAAGGGGACGACGTGGGGCAGGGGGACCCGCGCGACGGCCCCCGCCGGGAGGTCGGCGCCGTCGAAGACCTGGAGCTCGCTGCGCTCGGCGGCGGCGTCGAGGACGACGGTGAGCAGCCAGGTGTCGGCCTCCGAGGTCGCCCCGGCCTTGGCCACCGGCACGCACTCGCCGCACCACTGCTCCGCGACCTCCGGGGCGCTCGTGAAGGTGCGGCTGTCGAGGTCGAGGGCGATCGGCCGCCGCGGCATGTCGGTCGGGCGATCCCAGGTCAGGCCGTAGATCATCCGGTGGCGGCGCCCGGTCCGGTCGTTGTGGATCCGCGGGAACTCGAAGTGGTGGTCGACGAGGGTCTCGTAGGCGATCGGCCGGCCGCCGCGATCGATCCGCAGGCGGCGCAGCTTGCCGGTCGTCCCGGTGTAGATCGGCCCGCGCATCATCTCGTAGGCGATCGACAGGAAGCCGCCGTCGTCGTAGGTCGAGACGTCGACGACGACCTCGTCGCCGTCGTCGTAGGCGTTGGCGAGGTGGAGGCCGAAGAAGGGCGCGCCGCGGTACCAGTGGGCCTGGAGGGTCGCGCGGTCGATGAGGCCGACGAAGACCCCGCGCTCCGGGCGGTAGCGCAGCGACTCGCCGTAGCTCACCTGGCCGAAGGCGAGCGCCAGGGGGATGTCCGGGGTGACGATCGGCGTGGCGACGACGACCAGCGAGCGCTCGGTGATCGCGAAGTCGTGGATCATCGCCGGGATCGGCAGGGTGACCGTCGTGATGTGCTCGGCGGCGCCCTTTGCGGGCCAGCGGTAGAAGTGGAGCTTGGGGACCCGGCCGAGCTCAGCGCCGAAGTTCCACAGGTCGCCGGTCGCCGGGTCCCAGCGCGGGTGGGCCGAGAAGGTCGTCAGCGGCGACGGCAGGACCCCGCCGAGGTCCTCCTCGCCGAGGGTCGAGAGGTCGCGCGGGTCGAGGCGCCACGGCCGGCCGCCCTCGCACAGCGCCAGGAGCTCGCCGGCGTGGACGATGATGTTGGTGTTGGCGGGGTTTCGCCGGGCCTTGCGCCGCTGGAAGCGGTGGAGGCGGCCGCCGGGGGCGGTGGTCCCGAAGGAGCCGTAGATCCGCCGGTGCGCGGCGTTCTCCTCGCTGAACGCCGTCGTGTCGACGAAGCGGTTGCGGTAGGTGGCCGCGCCGCCGTCGAGGCGGAGGGCGTGGACCATGCCGTCGCCGTCGAACCAGTGGTGGAGGCGGTCGCCGAAGATGTCCCAGCGCCCGGGGCCGACCCGGTAGAGGGTCCCGCGGAGCTCGGGCGGGAGGGTCCCCTCGACCGCGAGGGGGACAGGATCGACAAGCTCGCGCTCGAGGGAGCGGAGCCCGCGGAGGTATCCGGTGCTGGGCGTGTCCATGGGGGCCTCTAGGCGGCCGAGGATAGCGACTCGGACGGCGGCGCCGCGGGGCCCCGGAGGCGGCAAAGATCGACCGGGCCTGCAGGCATGTAGGATACGTGGTTACACCTTCTTACCCGCTCCTGCGGGTGAAATTCTCATTTTTTTGCTCGGGAGATCTGCGTCGGATAAGGCGGTCCACGGAGCAACCCGAAGCAAAGAAGGGACAGAGAGTCATGGCGTACTTCGAGCTTGATGAAGCACTTCCTGAGCAGGCCAAGATCAAGGTGATCGGCGTCGGCGGGGCCGGCGGCAACGCGGTCAACACGATGATCAGCAACAAGGTGGAGGGCGTCGAGTTCGTCGTCGCCAACACCGACGTCCAGGCGCTCGAGAAGAGCCTCGCGCCGATGGCGATCCAGCTCGGTCAGGAGATCACCCGGGGCCTCGGCGCCGGCGCAAACCCCGAGAAGGGGCGCGAGGCCGCGCTCGAGAGCGTCAACGAGATCGCCGAGGCGCTCCAGGGCGCCGACATGGTCTTCGTCACCGCCGGCATGGGCGG
>JAGQIT010000907.1 GCA_020431135.1 Myxococcales bacterium
CTCGCCGGGCTGGAGGACGCCGTCGCCGTTGCCCGCGACCGTGAAGGGCTCGCCGACCGCCGGCCCCTCCTCCTGCGGGCGCGCCGGGGCGGCCGCGACGAGCTTCGGGTCGTCGACGATCCACCAGTCGTAGCTCGGGTCGGAGCGCTCCTGGCCGGCGATCTCGAGGCGCAGCGCCGCGGTCGCGTCGGGGGCGTCGCCGGGCTCGCCGCTGTGGACGTCGAGGCGCAGCTCCTCGGCGAAGTCGGGGTGCCAGGGCATCACCTTAAGGCTGACCTCGCGGCGGACGGTCTCCCCCGGCGGGACCGTGCCGATCAGCAGCTCGATGCCGTCGAGCTCGTCGTGGACGCACTCGGTGATCAGGTGGAGGCGCTCGGCCGGGGCGTCGGAGCGGTTGGTGACCTCGACCTTGAGATCAAAGGGCTCGCCGGCGGTGATCGGCGTGACCTCGCCGTCCTCGCCGCGCTTGGCGAGCTGGGGGATCACGGCCTTCACCTCGAGCTTCGGGTCGCCGCTCGCCCCGACGGTCCCCGCCCAGGCGACCTTCTGGGCGCCGAGGCGGTCGACGATCGCCGCGTCCTCGCGGGCCGCGAGTTCTCCTTGGATCCCGGCGAGGGCCTTGCGCCGGGCCTCGGGGGTCGCGCTGCCGGCGACCGCCAACGCGACCTCGCGGGCGATCGCCACCTCGGGATCGGCGAGCGCGTCGGGCTCGCCGTCGGCGACGTCGCGGCGATCGCCGAGGTAGCGGAGGAGCGCGTCGTCCTTCGGCGCCTCCTTGAGCGCCGGGTCGTGGCGCGCCGACGGCAGGTGGGCGACCTGGAGGCGCTCGCGCTGGCGCTCAAAACGCTCGGTGTCGTAGTAGCGGGCGATGCCGGCGAGCTCCGTGACGTCGACCGGGACGAGAACGAGATCCGGGGCGACGCCGACGGTCTGGATCCGCTTGTCGCCGGCGACCTGGTACTCGGCGACCGTCATCTTGAGGGCGAGCTCGCGGCCGTAGGGGGCGAGCGGCTTGAGCATCTGCACCGTGCCCTTGCCGAAGGAGCGGCGCCCGAGGACGAGGCCGCGGCCGAGCGAGCCGAGCGTGCCGCTGACGATCTCCGAGGCCGACGCCGCCTCCTCGTCGACGAGGGCGATCACCGCGACCTCGTCGCCGACCAGCGTCTCGGGCTTCGCCGCCTCCGCCTCGCGGCCGATCGCCGAGCGCACGATCACCAGCTCCCCCTCTTTGATGAAGAGGTCGAGGACGGCGATCGCCTGGGTGAGGAGGCCGCCGGTGTTGCCGCGCAGGTCGAGGATCACCGCCTTCAGCGGCGCCTCCTTCTGCATCTCCTGGATCGCCGTCGCCGCCTGCTCGCCGGTGTTCTCCTGGAAGGTCGTCACGCGCAGGTAGGCGACGTCGCCGGGGAGGCGCGTCGGGACGACGCTGTCGATGCGGATGATCTTGCGGGTGATCGTGATCGTCAGGACCTCGGCGCCGCGCTGGATCTTGAGGCTGACCTCGGTGTCGATCGGCCCGCGCAGGAGGTGCTGGGCGTCGACGGCGGCCATGTTCACGGTCGACTCGCCGGCGATCTGGAGGATCAGGTCGTCGGGCTGGAGGCCGGCGGCCTCGGCCGGCGACTTCGGGAGGACGCGGACGACCCGGATCCGCCGCTTGTCGGGGACGATCTCCGCGCCGATCCCGCCAAACTGCCCCTTCGTGCGGATCCCGAGGTCGCTGCGCTCCTCCGGCGTCAGCAGGATCGTGTGCGGATCGAGGGGCGAGAGGAAGCCGTTGATCGCCGTGTACTCGAGGCGGTGGACGGCCTCGTCGTCGGCGAGCTCGAGGTTGTCGCGGGCGAAGAGGAGGACCTTCTCCAGGACCTCCGCGGCGACCAGCGGCGTCCCCAGCTCGCCGAAGGGGATCGTCTCGCTGGCCTCGCCGACGGTGATCTTGACGGTGTTCCCGTCGAGCTCGGCGAAGAGCTCCGGAAAGCGCAGGCCGAGCTCGTGGAGCGCCCAGTCGAGCTGCTCGCGGCCGTCGAAGCGGTCGGCGTCGAAGTACTCCTGCTGGACCGAGTAGGCCGACCACAGGAGGAGGGGGAAGGTCCGCCCCTCGAGGAGCGCCTCGACGTCGATCTCGGCCGCCGCCTCGGTGCTTCCGGAATCCGCGGCGGGGGTCGGCGCGTTGCTCTGACAGGCGAGCGACGCCCCCAAGAGCCACGCGAGGGAGACGACGACGGGCAGGCGACGCATGGTGAGGAAGGATAGCCCGCGAACCCCGCCGGTCATTTTTCTATTTTTGATGTCATCGATGACATCAATTTGTTCGAGTGTCGGGCGCTCTCGGGCCTAAATGTGCGAGAAACTTGACACGATTTTGTGGCACGGGATTCGCTAGAGCACTGGCCCGTCTTGCGTGACCTCCTCCGTGTTGTCGCCCTCTGCGCGCCCTTGGCCCTCGCCGCTGGCTGCGTTGACGCCCCCCTGACCCCGGCGCATCTCGACCCGGACGGCCAGCTCCACAACGCCCGCCACGCGCAGGGCGCCTTCGCCGCGCAGATCGGCGTCGAGAGCCAGGCCGCCGTCCAGATCACCGCNNCTCGCCACCCAACCCGAGGGCCCCCTCGCCGACGCGGCCGCCTTCTCCGCCGGCGAGGAGGCGATCTACCTCCACCTCCGCGCCGACCGCCTGGCGTCGCCGCGCCCCGTGACCTTCGTCTGGACCCACGACGGCGTCCGCGAGGAGGAGCCGGGCGTGCTCGCCCCGTCGACCTCGCTGGCGATGGCCGCCAGCCGCCACATCGACCGCGACAGCGTCGGCACCTGGTCGATCGAGATCCTCAGCGCCGAGGACGGCGATCCGCCGGTCACCCTCTTCCAGCGCGAGTTCGTCGTCCTCGCCGAGTAGCGCGCGCCCACTCCATCGATCCCCCTGAATGCACGAGTAGATCCCCCCTGGTCGAGTCGTCGAGCGCCCGCGGTCCGCCGCGGGCGCTCGTTTTTTTGCCCGCGCGGGAGGCCCGAAGGCCGGGCTCGGCGATCCGTCCAGCGCCGCCCTAGCGGAGC
>JAGQIT010000908.1 GCA_020431135.1 Myxococcales bacterium
CGCCGACGCCGACGCCGACGCCGGTCGCCGACTCCCCTCCAGCGACCTTCGCGTGGCGACACGAGTCCGCGCTCGATCCGGGAGCCGGCCGCTTCGCGCTCGTCGCGGGCGGCGCGACGCTGCGCGTCCGCCCGAGCGTCCGCGCCCGCGGCCTGGTCTACGACGGTCTCCACGCCCTCCTCGTCGAGGTCATCGACCGGCGGGGAGAATTCATCGAGGTCCGCCTCGACTGGCCCGAGCGACCGAGCGCCCACCACTGCGCCGGAGCGCGGAGCGGCGCCGGCCTCGGGATCCGGCTCTTCGTCGCCGAGGCCGAGCTCGCTGACGTCACGACGCGCCCCAGCACGGTCGACTTCGGCGACGGCGGCGGCATTAACGTCGCGTCGGGGGTGATCGTCGCGCGCGAGGCCGACGGGCGCATGAAGCTGATCACCAACGAGCCGACGAGCCCCCAGATCGTCACGTCGGACCACTTCGTCGCCACCGTCGCCCCGCTCCCGCTCGAGCTCGGGAAGCTCTACGTGCCGACGCTCGCCGCGAGCCTCCCTTCCCCGCTGCCGCGGGAGGCCGCCGGGCTCCTCCGCTACGCCGGCATGTCGCTGCGATTCGCGACCGGGTTCGCCGGCGACCACGTCTACGCGGAGGGCCCATCGGGGGCGCTCGCGGTCGGCTCCGCGTGCCTCCAGGTCGCCGGCGAGTACGTCGCCCAGACCCCCGAGGACACCTGGCGTCGTCCGAATGGGGGGATGGGCTGCGCGCCGCCGATCCCCTACGCCCCCGCGTGGGACCTGCGTGTCGGGGCGAGGTTGACCTGGCCGGAGGGCGGCGACGCGGGGGAGGTCCTCCACGCCGCGACGGTCTCGGGGAAGCTCCATCGACGGGGCTCACGGCGTTGCTTCGGGCTGATCCTCGGCTGCGGCGAGCGCTCCTCCGTCCAGGTCTGCGCGGACGCGGACGCGATCACGGAGGGCAAGGCGCTCGACCTCGGCTCGACCGGTCCGGTCACTCACCGAGGGCTCGATCACTCCCCGAGCGACCCGCCCTGAACGTCGCAGCCCGTGCTCGCCCGGCACGACCTCGCCTCACCGCCTGGCCAGCGGTGAGGTTGCGCGGGCCGAGGCGCCCTACGACGCCCGCCGGCGGCGGAGCCAGAGGCCGAGCCCGGCGGCGAGGCCGAGGAAGGCGAGCCCCCCGCCCGTCTCCCCGTCGACCGCGCAGCGGCTGCAGCCGCCCTGGACCGGCTTGGGATCCGGCGGCGGCGGGGTCAGGGGGCCGCGCGGGAGCGCTGGCGCGGCGGTCATCTCGAGCTCGGGGACGTCCTGGGCGATGAAGGTCGCGAGGTCGGCGCCGCGGGGGACGAAGGCGAGGTCGGTGGCGATCGCCGGCCCGCTCTCGCCCTGCCAGCCGGGCGGCGGCCCGCCCCAGATCCCGCGCTGCGGGTTCTCGCAGGCGATCGGCCCGGTCCACGGGTGGCGGATGATGTAGCGCGCCTGGAAGTTGTTGTCGCCGTAGGGTGAGGGGCGGGCGCCCTGCTCGATCCGGCCCTGCTCGTCCGTCGTCTCGCGGCCGCCGAGGATCGGCGGGGCTGCCTGAAAGACCAGGTCCTCGCCGAGGCTCTCGCGGCCGTAGCGGGCGTGGAGGCGGGTGAGCACGAACTCGCTCGGCATCTGCCAGGCGAGCTCGGAGGGGACGTTGCCGCCGCGGAGGGCCCCCTCGTAGGTCGGCAGGACGTCGGCGCCGAGGGTCGCGAGCTCGCCGGCGTTGAGCGGCTCCTGCGGGCACGGGTCGCAGGAGCCGGCCGCCCACGCGTACTCGGTGATCACCGCCCCGGGGTTGCGCTCGCTCACCCGATCGAAGAGCGCGGCGTAGAACTGGCCGAAGGAGCGCCGCGTCGAGTCGCTGACCTCGAGGTTCGTCGGGATCGCGACGTTCGGGTAGTTGGCGACCTCGTAGCGCACGCCGCGGGCGAGGATGTGGACGAGGAGGTCCTGGGCGCCGCCGGAGTTGATGAGGCCGAGGCGCACCGGCAGGTTGAAGGTCGGCGAGTCGTAGTGGAAGCGCAGCGGCGAGAGCATCGCCCGGCCGTTCTCCCGCTTGACCTTGTTGATGTTGACCTTGGCGACGAAGAACTTCATCCCGCTCTGGACGTAGGGGCGCAGGAGCGGCTCCGAGTTCGGCGGGATCTTGTACTTGTTCTCGCGCAGCCAGATGTCGAGGCCGGTCGAGTCGCGGGCGCTGAGGACGACGATCTGGTACTCGCCGACCTCGAACTGGGCCTCGATGGTCACGCCGAGGTCGCGCTCGCGCTTGACCCCGGCGCTGCGCATCGGCGCGCCGTCGTCCTCGTCGGCCATCGCCATCTCGGCCTCGTCGTACATCGGCATGCACGGGTCCTGCTCCCAGTACTCGACGAGGCGCGGCGCGGCGAGGAGGTCGACGCGATCGAAGATCGCGTGCGGCAGCGTCTTGACGTCCTTCTCCTGGAGAACGACCGGCACCGGCACGACCATCGCGAAGTCCTGCGGCGGGCCGTCGTAGTTGTTCTGCATCGACAGGACGGTGCGCGTCCCGTCGCGCATGAGGACGACGACCGTCGCGTTGTTGACGAGCTGGGTGTCGGCGCCGCTGACATAGAAGCCGCAGAAGGCGTCGGCCGGCGCCGGGGCGGCGACGACGGCACCGGCGCAGGCGAGGGCGAGGAGAGGGGCGAAGGGGCGCAGGCGAGGCATGGGCTGGGCGCAGGATCGCCGAAATCGCCGCCGCGGCCAATCGACGCGTGAGGGCTGGTATTCCGCGGAGTGCGCGGTTTTTGCGTCAACCGCGTGCGGCCGGGCGCGCGGACGCAACGCCGCTCGCGGGCTCTGGCGCGGCGCGGCCCCGGAACGCGACGGCCGCGAAGACCTGCCTCCTGCGGCGGGTCGCGGGCTGCTACGCTTGGCGTCGGTGATCGCGTCGATCCTCAGCGCTGGACTCTGGCTCGCCGCACCGCCGTCGCCGCCGGGTCCGCCCGCCTTCCTGCCCGCGGTCGGCGAGTGGGAATTCGGCGGCGGCGCCTTTCGCTTGAAGACCGAGCGCTTCCTCGCCTGGCGGCCGATCCACCGCGTCGGCTACGGCTGGACCGTCGCCTTCGTGCCGACCTACTACGCCGAGGTCGCGCCGACCCGCGCCGGCTTCGAGCGCCTGTCGCTGGCGATCGGGACCGCGTCGAGCCGTGATGGGCCGGCGATGACCTGGCCGCGCGTTCAGGTCCGCCTCCCCGACGAGCGCACGCACGTCGGCGTCGCGGCGCCCTTCATAGCCTACTTCTCGTCGGCCGCGGCCGGGACCGCGCGGCTCATTCGCCCGCAGATGTGGATCAGCGGCCGTTTCTGAGCGCACCTCGAGCTGCGCGTCGCGTCGAAGGGCCGCTAGTCGACGGGCTCGTCGAAGTGCACCGCCCAGTTGTAGAGCGGGTAGTCGTGGCGGCTCTGCGTCGGATCGGAGTCGCGGAGGTTGCCGCGCGGCCCGGTCTGCGGCCCGCCGTTTTGCCCGGGGATCCCCGTGAAGGCGTAGCGCAGGCGCTTGTTGCCGGCGACCGGCGCCTCCGCCAGGGTGATCGTCACCTGGGCGTCGCCGGTCAGCTCGACGCTGGTGATCGTCGGCGGCGCGCCGCTGCTGTCCCAAAATTCGAAGCCGTAGTTCCCGGGGTCGCTGACGAGCTCGGCGTCGAGGACGAGCGGCGGCGCCGGGACGTCGAAGTCGACGGTGATCACCGCGCCGTCGCGGGTGAGCGCGCGCGGGCGCAGCGGGACCCACGGCTGGCCGTCGATCAGCACCCTGCGGTAGGCCTTGGCGTAGTGCTCGCCGAGCCAGCGCTCGCCGTCGCCGCTGAGGTGGACGCCGTCGACGTAGGGCAGGAAGTACTTGGGGCCGACGACGAAGATCCGATCCGGGCGGGTGTCGGCGGCGTCGAGCTGGGCGTAGGGGATCGGCGAGGTCGCGCTGTTGTAGCGGGTCCAGCTCGACATCTGGCACAGGAACATCGGCACCGGGTGGACCTGGCCGGTGATCGCCGTGACGTCGGCCTCGTAGTCCGCCTGCCACTCGAGGAGGTTGTCGGCGTAGAGCAGGTTGCCGCCGAGGTGGTCGCTCTCGCCGTGGATGATCGTCACCGCGCGGACCGCCAGCGTGTCCCCCTGGTCGGCGGCGATCTGGGCGGCGGCGGCGACCTGGGTCATGCCGGCGGCGAAGGACGCCGTGCCCTTCTTGAGGTTGACGTAGGGCGTGCCGCTGATCCCGTGGGCCGAGGCCGCGACGACGTGCGGCCGGCCCTCGGCGAGCTCGAGCTCGGCCGTGAGGTTGGCGAGGCCCGAGGCGATCGTC
>JAGQIT010000909.1 GCA_020431135.1 Myxococcales bacterium
GCCGATGATCGCGTTGAGCGGGGTGCGCAGCTCGTGGCTCATGTTGGCGACGAAGTCGCTCTTCGCCCGGCTCGCGCTCTCGGCCGCGACGCGGGCCTCCTCAGTCGCCTCGGCGGCCTGCTCCCGCGAGATCACGCGGCTGATCTGGGCGGCGATGCTCGCCCACGCGGCGTCGACGATCGTCTCGATCGCGGCCTGGTCGACCTTGCGGGCGTCGGTGCACAGGAGGACGCAGCTGGCGATCGGCTCGCCGTCGACGATCACCGGGATCCCGAGGGCGCCGCACAGCCCGGCGTCGTGGGCCTTGCGCTTCCAGGCGGCGTCGCCCTCGGCGTCGGCGGCCGTGAGCTCGCGCAGATCGATCCACTGCGGCTTGGTCGCGAAGCGGAGCTGGCGGAGCCACGCCGACGACTCGATCGCCGCGAGGGCCTCGCCGACCGCGCCCGGGTCGGTGGCCGCGGCGATGTAGTGCATGCCGAGCTCGTCGCCGAACATCGCCACGCCGATCCCGAGTCCGGTCGACTCGCACAGCGGGCGCAGGCACAGGTAGATCATCTCCTCGGCGTTGGCGGCCGCGTTGGCGGCCGCGGCGATCTCCGAGAGGAGCCACATCAGCGTGTTCATCCCCTCGAGCTCGTCGCTGCTGATCGTGTGGAGGGCCTCGAGGCGGGCGAGCTCATCCTCGGCGTCGCGGGTCACCTGGCGCTGGACCTCGAGCTCGTCTTGGCTGCGGCGGAGCGCCTGGGCGGAGGCCCGGATGCGGTCGTAGAAGGCGCGGCACACCGGCTCCGCGAGGCGCGGGCAGGCGCCGCAGCTGCGGACAACGTCGATGAAGCCCTCATCGTCGAGGTCGTCGAGGCGCTCGAAGGCGCAGCGCTCACATCGCGTCAGGTTCATCGGTCGTCGACGCCGCCCGCGGCGGCGGTGAGGGTCTCCGCGAGGGCGCGCAAATCGCTGTCCGAACGGCGGACTGAGGCCCCAACGAGCACTTGAGACAGTAGCCGAGTGACCATGTGCTGAAAAGTAGACACGTTGGCGGGTGTGTGCCCGCATGTGCAGAGCGCCTGATCCGCTCGGAATCGCCGCCGCGGTCGAGCGGCGGTGATGAACCGGGTTCAGTAGGGCGTTCGGGGGCCGCGTCGGCGGCCGCACGGGCCGGCTCCGCCGCCGGTTGACGACGCCGACGCGGGGGCGCGCGGGCTCGCGGCCCTGTGATCAGGATCGTCGCAGTCGAGTTCCGGAGTAGGATCGTCGCGTTGAGGACGCCGAGAACTCCCGCCCGCCGCCGACGTTTACCCCGCTGATGCCGACGTTTCCGCCAGCTCGTGCGCGTCTTCGTGCCTCGGCCCGCCGCCGGCTCGCCGCCGTCGGCGTCGCGGTCGGGGCCCTCGTCGGCGCCTGCTTCAGCGGCGAGGCGCTCCTCGGCGAGCCCTGCCTCGAGGACGCGGGCTGCGGCCCGGCGCTCGCCTGCGTCGATGGTTTCTGCGGCGGCACCCCGGAGACCTTCTCCTGCGGCGACGGCCTCGAGGTGTCGATCGTCAACATCCGGCCCAACGTCGTGCTGATCGTCGACCGCTCGGGATCGATGAGCGACGCGGCCCCCGGCGCCGACGGGGCGAGCCGCTGGGAGGTGCTCCGCGGCCTCGTCGCGGCGATCGTCGAGCGCTTCGATCTCGAGATGAACCTCGGCCTCGTCTTCTTCCCCGCCGCCGACGCGTCGCCGAACCAGGTCGAGCGCGCCTGCAACGCGGCGCTCCAGCCCGCCGTCGAGGTCGCGCCGACGGCCGGCGCCGCGATCCTCACGGCGCTGCCGATCGAGGGGGAGGAGGGCGACGGCTTCAAGCCCGCCGGCGCCGCGCCGATCGCCTCGGCCCTCGAGGTCGCCCGCGACCACCT
>JAGQIT010000910.1 GCA_020431135.1 Myxococcales bacterium
CCGGCCGCGCTCGCGCGCCGCTTCGCGGGCCCCTGCGACGCCGGACGCAGCGCCTGCTTCGTCGACGTCGACGGCCGCCTCAGCCTCTGCGCCACGACGTCGGACGCGACCTCGACCCGCGAGCCCCCGCCCCCCTTCGCGATCGCCTGGTCGCGGCTGACCGCGGGCGTCGCCTCGCTGCCCGCAGCGGCCGCGCGCTGCCCCGCACGCGCGGACGCGCTCATCACCCTCGGACGGGGGGCGGCGTGACTTCGTCGATCCGCGAGCACCTGATGACCGGCGACCTCATGGAGGGCGCCGCCTTCGGGGCGATGCTCCGCGACCTCGAGCGCCGCGACGCCCGCCCGGCGACGCCCGTCGTCGTCGGCTGGCTGGTCACCGACCGCTGCCAGCTCCGCTGCCGCCACTGCTGGGTCGGCGACCGCCGCACCAAGTCCCTCGCGGCCGCCGACCGCCGCCGCGTCGCCGAGCGGCTGGCCACCGCGCCGATCGCCCGCGTCTGCCTGTCGGGCGGCGAGGTCACCCTCCTCCCCGACCTCGGCGAGCTGGTCGGCGCCCTCAAGGCCGGCGGGCGCCCGGTCGCCGTCTACACCAACGCCATCGCGCCCCTCGACGGCCCCGCCGGCGACGCCTGGCTCGCGGCCTGGGATCCGGCGGTCGACTACGCGATGGTCAGCCTCGACGGCGGCGACGCGGCGAGCTTCGACGGCCAGCGCGGGCGCGGCTCCTTCGAGAAATTCGTCGCTGGCGTCCGGGCCCTGCGCGCGCGCGACGTCCGGGTTCTCGCGCACTACGTCGCCTCGCCCTTCAACGGCGGCGACGTCCACGGCGCGGCCGCGCTCGCCTCCGACCTCGGCTGCGAGGCCCTGGCCGCCGAATTCGTCTACCCCCGCGGCCGCGCGCGCGACCTCCCGCGGCCGGCGATCCTCGACGCGGCCCGGAGCTTCAACGCCGCCGCGCTCCGCCTCCTCGCCGACCCGGCGCTCAACGAGGGGCCGATGCGCCTCGCCCTCTCGTTCCCCAACGTCGTCCCCGGGCCCGCCGCGCTGCCGCGCCGGCTGCCGACCGCGGCCGAGCTGCGCGTGCCGATCACCAGCGGCCAGACCCACGCCTTCGTCACCGCCGCCGGCGACCTCGTCCCGGCGACGCACCTGCGCGACGACCCGACCCAGCGCTTCGGCTCCCTCCTCGACGCGCCGCTCGCCGAGCTGTGGAGCCACGCGCCGCTCGTCCGCCGGCTCCCCCGCGTCCGCGATCTCCGGAGGACGCGCTGCGCCGGCTGCGAGGACTTCGCCTGGTGCCGCGGCGGCCACCACTACCGCGCCGAGGAGCTCGCCGGATCGCACGACCGCAGCGATCCCTGGTGCTTCCGCGAGCCGCGTCCCGGCGAGGACGCGACGCGATGAGCCGCGAGCCCGCCCGCGTCGAGGACAGGCTCGACGTCGCCCTCGTCGCCATGCCCTTCGCCCCGGTCCAGACCCCGTCGATCGGCCTCGGCATCGTCCACGCCGCCCTCGCCGGCCGCGGCCTCGCGACCCGCACCTTCCACGCCCACATCGACTTCCTCGAGCACATCGGCGTCCGCGATCAGCTCCTGCTGTCGACGCTGACGACGAAGAGCGCCGTCGCCGACTGGCTCTTCACGCCGGTCGCCTTCCCGGAGTTCGACGACGACCCCGAGCCCTACCTCCGCGCCGTCTACGACCGCGAGCCGGGCCTGCGCGGCGAACCCTACGCGGACGCGCGCGCCCGCCTGCTCGGCCTCCGCGCGCGCACGCCCGCCTTCGTCGACGCGCGGGTCGACGAGCTCCTGGCGACGGGCGCGAGGATCGTCGGCTGCAGCTCGTCCTTCCAGCAGCACGTCGCCTCGCTCGCGCTCCTCCGTCGCCTGCGCGAGCGGGCGCCGGCGGTCGTGACCCTCCTCGGCGGGCCGAACTGCGACACGGTGATGGGGCGGACGACCCACCGCTGCTTCCCGTGGGTCGACTACGTCGTCTGCGGCGAGGCGGACCTCATCGTCGGCGACCTCGCCGAGCAGGTCCTCGAGCGCGGCCGCGACCTCGACGCGGAGGCGCTCGGCGAGGGCGTTCTCGGGCCGGTCCACCGCGCGTCCGGGTACCCGCGCGGCGACGGCCCCGACGACGGCGTGCGGGCGACCGCCGACGATCTCCGCGCCGCGCCGTTCCCCGACTACGACGACTACTTCGCCCGCCTCGATCGCTCCCCCCTCGGCGACCTCGTCCAGCCGGCGCTCGCCTTCGAGTTCTCGCGCGGCTGCTGGTGGGGGCAGCGCCACGCCTGCCGCTTCTGCGGCCTCAACCTCACCGGGCTGCGCTACCGCTCGCGGCCCCCCGAGGCGATCGCCGACGCCCTCGAGCGCCTCACC
>JAGQIT010000911.1 GCA_020431135.1 Myxococcales bacterium
GGATGATCGATCCGCCGGTGATCGCTGAGGCCGCTGCGGGGATCGTCGCGCGCCGGCGCAACGCCGCGTGGGTCGGTCGGCGGATCCTCGTCTCGGCCGGGCCGACGCGGACGTACATCGATCCCGTGCGCTTCATCGCCAACGCGTCGACGGGGACCATGGGCTTCGCGCTCGCGGCCGCGGCGGCGCGCCTCGGCGCCGAGGTCACGCTGGTCGCAGGTCCGGTCGATCGCCCGACGCCCCTAGGGGTCGAGCGCGTCGACGTCGAGACCGCGGGGGCGATGCACCTGGCGCTCGCCGAGCGGCTCGATCGCGGCGACGTGGATCTCGTGGCGATGGTCGCCGCGGTCGGCGATCTCGCGCTCGCCGGCGCGCCGCAGAAGCTCGCCAAGGCCGAGCTCCTCGCGCGCCTCGCCGGGCTCGAATGGAGGGTCGGCGTCGACATCCTAGCGACGCTCGTCGCCGCCTACCCCGACGTCCGCTTCCTCGGCTTCGCCGCGCAGACCGTCGAGGACGGCGACGTCGAGGCCGAGCTCCTGCGCCTCGGCGAGGCCAAGCTCGCGGCGAAGGGCGCCGACGCGATCTTCGTCAACCGCGTCGGGGTCCCCGGGGTCGGCTTCGCCAGCTCGACGAACGCGGGGGCGCTGATCCTCTCCGAGAGGATCGCCGGTGACCGCTCGCGGGTCTTCCCCTCTGGCCCGCCGATCGCGAAGCCGGCGCTCGCCCGCTGGATCCTCGATCGTCTCGGCGAGCACCTGTGGGCGGAGGCCGGCGAGGGGAGGGGCGCGTGAGCGACGCGGACGTCCTCCGCCGGGTGGCGAGGAGCATCGCCGTCCACCTCGAGCATCTCCGCGAGTACCGCGGTGTCCACTACGTTCCGGCTGGGCCGATCCCGCCCGATCTCTTCGCACCGAGCGATGACGCAGAGTTGATCATCGACGTGACGGCGGAGGGGGAGCCGGCACCGCTACTCGCAAGCGCGCCGCAGGATGAGCGGCCGCAACCCGTCGCCGCGCTGGCCCCGGCCGCGGTCGCTCCGGCACAGGACGAGCGATCGCGGCACGAGCGGCCGTCGCGGCCGCAAGCGGAGCAGCACGAGCGAACTGCTCCGCGCGAGCGAGCGCCGCAGTCCGAACGGGCGCCGCAGCACGACGAGCGAGCGGAGCAGCACGAACGACCGTCGCAGCATGGGCGAGCGCCGCAGCATGAACGACCGCCGCGGGACGAGAGAGCTACGCACGGGCCTCCGCAAGGCCGACGCGGCGAGCCACAGCCACAGCAGGTGCGACGGGCACCGCCGCGACAGGCACCGCCACCGCCGCCTGGCCCACCCGATGACATCTGGCCCCACGACGACGCGTGGACGCAGCCGTCACATCCGGGACCCGCCGAGCGGTCGCGCCGACCGCAGCCGACGCGCAGGCAGCCGCCGAGCGAGTCGCCGCCGCGGCCGGAACCGGCAGGCGCCGCGACGCAGCGGTCGGCCGCGCGCGGCGAGGCGAGGAGGGACTGGGCGAAGGCGAAGCCTGTCAACCGAGCGAAGGCAAACGCGTGGACGGCTGCGCAGAAGCTCGACTA
>JAGQIT010000912.1 GCA_020431135.1 Myxococcales bacterium
CCTCGTAGAGCGCGACGCAGAAGCTAAATTGATCGCCGCGCGCGTGCGGCCGGCGGCCGGCGATCTGCTCCGGCGGCATGTAGGCCGGCGTGCCGAGAACGGCCCCCGTCCGCGTGAGGCGCAGGAGCACCGTCCCGAGCTGGTCGCGCGGCGGCAGGGTGTCGAGCGCCTCCTCGTCGTCGAGCTCGAGCCGCTCGAAGCGGCGCTCGAGCTCCGGGTCGTCGAGCTCGTCGACCCCGCGCGCGAGGCCGAAGTCGAGGACCTTCACGCAGCCAGCCTCGTCGAGGATGCAATTCGCCGGCTTGAAGTCGCGATGGATGATGCCGACGCGGTGCGCCGCGGCCAGACCGCGGCCCGCCTGCGCGTAGTGCTCGAGGCACTCCCACCAAGGGTGCGGCGCCCGCTGCCACTCGAGGAGCGTGCGCCCGCGGACGAACTCCATCGCGATGAAGAGGCGCCCATCGCACTCGCCCGCGTCGTAGACGGCGATGACGTTCGGGTGGACGAGCTGCGCCAGGGCTCGCGCCTCGCGGAGGAGGCGCTCGCGGTGGACCCCGGTCGCCTCGGCGTGGAGGATCTTGACCGCGACCTCGCGCTCGAGGGTCGTGTCCCGGGCCCGGTGGACGACGCCCATCCCGCCGTCGCCGACGCGGTCCAGGAGCTCGAAGCGGCCGATGCTGCGGGTCGGCGCCGGCGCCCCGAAGAGCCCCGCCAGCACCCGCCCCTTGTCGACGCTGCGCAGCCGATCGAGCCGGCTCACGCCTCGGGCTCCTGCGCCCGCTCGAGCTGCGCGCGCACGCGATCGGCCCACTGCTCGAGATCGATGAGCGACGCCTCCGAGGCGCCGCTCTGCTCGAGGCGCGCGGCGAGCATGGTCCGCCCCCGCCGCAGCCGCGTCCGCACTGTCCCCGGGGGCAGGTCCAGGGCGACGCCGATCTCGGCCGAGCTCATGCGCTCCCAGTAGCGCATCTCGAGGACGAGCTGGAGCTCGAGCGGGATCTGACGGAGGCCGTCGAGGAGCCGCTGCGACGCCTCGTTGGCCCGCAGCGCCGTGCTCGGTCCCGGCGCGAGATCACTGACGCTGTGCGACTCGAGATCGGCGAGGACGGACGCCCGCGCGTTGCGGGCATAGTGGGTCTTGAGCACGTTGTAGGCGGTGCTGAAGAGGTACGAGCGGAAGCTCGACTCCTGGCGGATGCGGTTGCGTCCGCGGACGCACGCCGCGAACGTCTCCTGGATCAGGTCCTCGTGATCGCTCGAGACCTTGTTGACGAAGAACCGCGAGATCGGCCGGAAGTAGCGCTCGACAAGCCGCCGCCCGGCCTGACCGTCACCGCCCCGCCAAGCCGCGAGGAGCTCGCCGTCCGCCACCATGCGAGAAATATACAGTCGAGCGTGCAGTGAAGCGACGCGTTCCGGGGGCAGACAGGCGGGCGCGGACGCGGGCGCCGGGCAACGGCGGCGTACGCCTCCGCGCGCGGCCGCCCGCGATCCCGAGGGGCGGTCGCGTCCCCAGCTCGACCGCATCATCCCCCGCTGTCGTGGCCGCGCGGTGGCTCACCTCCGACGAGCCACCGCGAGCGACCTCCGACGGCCGGTCGCTACGGCAGACCGTAGCCGGGCGACGACCGCAGCTCCCAGCTCTCGGCGGCGAGCTTGTCGCGCTCGCCCGCGTTCGTCGTCGCGACGACGTCGATCACCGTGTCGCCCTTCCGGAGGTGGAGCACGTAGATCTCGACCCCGCCGCGGGTGTCGACGTACCCGAGCGCGCCCTCGCGGACCCAGCCGTTGGCGGCCATCTTCGCGGCCTCCTCCTCGTCGCTGGTGACGGCGTGGCACGCACCGGACGGGCTGAAGAGGCGATGGAGCGGCAGACGATCCGGCCCGGCGTCGGCGTAGAGCGTGAAGGCGACGCCCTCATCGGCCCAGCCCTCGCCCTTGCGCAGCTCGGCCTCGCCCTTGTCGCGGGTGAAGAGGTGATCGCCCGTGCGCGCGAGGAAGAGGCGGTAGACCGGCACGTCGGCGATCCGCCGCGCCCGGAAGCCGATCTGCCCCTCGCCGTTCGGCCAGGTCGTCGACGTCCCGTAGCGCATCGTGCCTGTGAAGGTCTCGCCGCCGTCGGCCGAGGTCACGTGGATGCCGACCAGGCGCTGGTCGCCGCGGCCGCCGAGGACGAACTCGCCGTTCGCGTGCCACGGCGCGCTGCTCCCCCCCCACTGGACCTCCGTCTGATAGCGGTTGCCGCCGACGTTGGTCGCGCGAAAGCCGATCCTCCCCTCGCCGTTCGGCCAGGCCTCGGACTTGCCGTACTGCATCTCGCCCTTCAGCGTCTTGCCGTCGTCGTCGGACGTCGCCCAGAGCCCGACCGCCCGCTGCGGGTCGCGGCCGCCGATGACGAAGACCCCGTTGCCGTGCCACGGGGCCGCGTCGCCGCCCCACTGAACCTCAGTCGTGTACCGATTTGCCATCTCTCGTGCTCCTCTCTGTGTCCGCGCCGAGCGCTCTCAGCTCGGACCGCGAGGCGGC
Organism: Myxococcales bacterium; assembly: GCA_020431135.1. Taxonomy (GTDB): domain Bacteria; phylum Myxococcota_A; class Polyangia; order Nannocystales; family Nannocystaceae; genus JADJRG01. Next base: position 2,527 of record JAGQIT010000912.1, read on the forward strand.
GGCGCACATCGGCGCCGCCACCGGTCACGTGAGCCCTCGCTCCGCGACTCATGGGGGTAGTAGGGAGAGGCGCCGAACTGTTCTCATTAAAAATCGGCGATCGTTCGCCGCGCGCGCTCGCCCGCCGGAGCGGGCTGCTAGGCTCGTCCTCGCCGATGGTTCGAGCAACTACAGCGGTCCTCTGCGCGCTCGTCACCGCCCTCGCCTGCACGCCGCGACCGCACGACGGCGCGCCGGGAGGCCCGCCTGCGACCGCTGCGAGCGACCCCGCGGGGACGGACCCGTCGAGCCCCGAAGCGGCTGACGATCCTGGCGCCAAGACGACCCTGCCGCGCGCGGACCTCATCCTTCACCTCGACGTCCTCTCCGTCGACCCGCCCCCCCGCGATCCCGACGCCGGCCCGACCTGCCCCGGCGAGCCCTCGCTCGCGCGCTCGCGCTGCATCTGCGAGCACGCCTGCGCGCGGCGGATCGATCGCGAGCGCCTCGCCGAACACCTGCTAAGCCGCGGGTTCACGGCCGAGGAGGTCCAGACCTGGCGTGACGGCGCCTCCGCCTCGCTTCAGCTCCCGTACCCCGGCGGCGGCGGCCTCTCCATCGACTATGGCCGGGATGGCGGGGTCCTCCGCTGCCGCCACGTCGACAGCGACGCCCCCGAGGCGGCGCTCACGAGCGTATGCGACGAGCTCGAGGCGGGCGCCTCCCCGCGCGAGGAGGCTGCCCCGTAGATCGACGTGTGCTCTCGGGCGGCGTCCGTCCGCGCTCTCGGCCGCCGGAGCGGCAGCCCCCGCGAACGGGCTACAGACCGGCCGGCGGCGTCGGCTCGGTGAGCTGCGGCATCAGCGGGTAGCTCCGGCAGATCGCGTCGTTGAAGGTCGCCTGGACCGCGGCGGCGAGGCTCAGGCGCCCGGCCGCGACCTCGTCGATGTCGAAGGCGGCGCCGCCGGTGGCGTCGGGGAGCGACGGCAGCGCGCCGAAGCTGGCCAAGAGGCCAGGCTTGACGTCGAGGCACTCGCACTGGCCGCCGAGCTTGGCGGCGAAGGTCGACACCCGGATCTCCTGGGCCCGGAGGACGTCGAGCGTCTCCTTGTAGGTGTGCTTCACCGCCTGCCCGCTCTGGATCACCGGCGCCTCGCCGAAGTCGTCGTCGGTCGCGTGGACGATCAGCCGCGCCGTCGTCGACGCCGGCCGCCAGGCGAAGCCGGCCGCCGCGAGGTGGAGCGCGTCGAGGCTGTTCTCCGGCCAGTCGAGGTTCGCCTCGGGGCTGTGGATCTGGCGGTTCGAGCTGGTGAAGGTGCGCCAGCGCCGGAGCTCGGCCTGGAGCTCCTTCACCGAGGTGAACGCCGCGCCGCCGTTGGCGAGCTCGACGTCGTCGACGAAGACCACGAGGCCGTAGCGCGGATCCTTGCCGAGGCCGCGCAGGGTCGCGTCGACCTCGACGATCCCCTGCTCGACCTTGTCGACCATGAAGCCCATCGTCGTCGACACGTCGACGACGAAGACCACGTCGAACTGCTCCTTGGGCCGGCGCTCGGGGTCTTCGCAGGCGATCTCGGGGACGACGGCGGCGGTGCCGTGGGCGACCCCGCGGACGACCTCCACCCCAGGGGCGTCGTGCGAGCTGGTCCCCGCCTCGCTCCCGAGCGGCGCGTAGTCGGGGATCGGGAGGTCGTCGGGATCGTCGAGAACGCTGGGCAGGTGGACCGGCGCGGGCTTCTCCATGCCGACGACGTCGACCGCGACCCCGCCGATGGCCTCGCCGACGAGCGTGCCGGCGAGCCCGCCCTCGACGGCGCCCTCGACCTCGTCCTCGACGACGTCGCCGCGACCCAAGGTGCGGACCTCCGAGGCCGGCTCGATCGCCGCGACGTCGATCGTGCCGATGCCGATCGCTCCCGAGAAGACGCCGTCGAGCTCGCCGTCCCCCTCGGCGAGGAGATCGAGGACGGAGTCGTCGGCGCCGCCGATCGAGCCGAGGATCTTCAGCGACGCGTCGCTGTCGGCGATCACGTTGGCGATCACCGCCTCGGGCTCGTCGCGGCCGACCTCGGGCTCCTCGACCGCGGCGATCTCGAGCCCGCCCTCGCGCGCCAGCTCCCCCTCGTCGGCGACGGGCGCGGGCTCCGGCTCCGGTGATTTGCCGACGCCGATCACGTGCGAGGGGCCGGGGCTCGCCGGCGACGCGACCGAGGGGGCGATCACCGGCCGCAGCGGCCGCGCCGGCGTGACCTCCGGGATCTCGGCGAGGCGGGCGAAGAGCACGCGGCGGAAGTCAGTCTCCTCGGCCTCCGGATCGCCCTTCATCTCGACCTCGGCGACCGGCTTCTCGACCTGCGCCAGGAGCGCGACGATGGCTACGAGGGCGCCGCCGAGGGCGAGGTGCTGGGCGAGCTCGCGGAGGCCCAGGCGGACGCCCCAGCCGACCGTCGCCGGCTCCTCGACCCGCAGGCGGAGCGCGACGTCCGGGTGATCGCGCAGGTGGAGCTCGGCGCGATCGCCCCGCTTCAGGCGGACGGCCCCCTCGGCGCGGAAGTCGGTGTAGCGCCGGCGCTGACCCTCGAGAACGACCTCGCCCTCGAGGCCGTCGACCCAGACGAGCCAGTCGCCGTCCGTGAGGGCCGCTGCGCCGCTCTCGCCGCCGACCCCAGGGAGGACCAGCGACGCGCTCGGCCCCTCACCGACGAGGACCGCCTCGTCCCCGCGAAAACCGCGCTCTGCGAGCCGCGAGCCGCAAAAGTCGAGGCTCACGCGCCAGCCGGTCGGCGCCACGAACGCGTCCTCACGCGGCCTAGAGGGGGCCTTGGGCATGTCGCTCCCCAACGTACAACGGCCCCCCGGCATTCACCAGCGAACGGAGAGAGGACTCACATGCGGGGCCTCTGGCAGCGGCGCTGCGGACCTTTCGGGCGACGCGCCGGCGCAGCCGTGGTATGTCACGCGGCCGTGTTCGACACCATTTCTAAGGGGTTTAGGGCCGCCCGCGAGCGGATCACAGGTCAAGCCGAGCTCACCGAGGACGTGATCAACGCCGCCCTCAAGGACGTCCGCCTCAGCCTCCTCGAGGCCGACGTCGAGTTCGGCGTCGTCAAGCAGTTCCTCAAGGCCGTGCGCGAGAAGGCCCTCGGCGAGAAGGTCCAGCTCGTCGCCAAGGCGTCCGAGCGCAAGATGCGGGTCAAGCCCGAGGACCACTTCGTCAAGATCTGCCACGACGAGCTGGTCGAGCTGATGGGCCCGGTCGACACCTCGATCACCCGCGCCCGCAGCGGCTGCACCGGCGTGATGATGGTCGGCCTCCAGGGCTCCGGCAAGACGACCTCCTGCGGCAAGCTCGCGCGCAAGCTCCAGAAGGCCGGCTACAAGGTGATGATGGTCGCGGCCGACATCTACCGCCCGGCCGCGGTGCACCAGCTCCAGGTCCTCGGCGAGCAGCTCGGCGTCGTCGTCTACCACGAGGAGGGCCAGAACCCGGTTGAGATCTGCAAGCACGGTCACGAGACCGCGGAGATGCTCAACTGCGACTTCATCATCTACGACACCGCCGGTCGCCTGACCGTCGACGAGCCGCTGATGAAGGAGCTCGAGGACATCCAGGCCACCGTCAAGCCCGGCAACACCTTCCTGGTGATCGACTCGATGATCGGCCAGGACTCGGTGACCACTGCGAAGTCCTTCGACGCGCGCATCGACATCACAGGGATCATCCTGACCAAGCTCGACGGCGACGCCCGCGGCGGCGCGGCCCTGTCGATCAAGGCGGCGACCGGCAAGCCGATCAAGTTCCTCGGCATGGGCGAGTCCCTCGACAAGCTCGAGGAGTTCCGCCCCGAGGGCCTCGCCGGGCGGATCCTCGGCATGGGCGACCTCGTCGGCCTGATGCAGGACTTCGAGCAGGTCGTCGACGAGGAGAAGGCGGCGAAGGACGCCGCCAAGATGATGAGCGGGAAGTTCACGATGGATGACTTCCTCAACCAGATCAAGACGATCCAGAGCATGGGGAGCCTCAAGGACATCGTCCAGAAGATGCCCCTCGGCAACATGTTCGGCATCGACATCCCGCAGGAGCAGCTCGAGCAGGCCGCCGACGACAAGGAGCTCGTCAAGATCGAGGCGATGATCCACTCGATGACCAAGGCCGAGCGCGAGGAGCCCGAGTGCTTCATCAAGGCGCTCGCCGAGCCGTCGCAGGCGAAGCAGCTCAGCCGTCGCAAGCGGCGCCCCGAGGCCCGCCAGGACTTCGACCCGAGCAACCTGACCCCCGGCGACTTCGTCAGCAGCCGGATCCGCCGGGTCGCCCGCGGCTCCGGTCGGCAGGAGGAGGAGGTCCAGGCGCTGGTCGGCCGCTTCATGGCGATGCGCGACATGTTCGGCATGTTCGGCAACCTCCTCGGCGGCTTCCCCGGGATGCCCGGCGCCGGCGGTGGCGGCGGTGGCGGCGGCCTGATGAGCAAGATCCCGGGCATGAACATGTTCAAGCAGATGAACGCCATGCGGAAGCTGATGCAGAACCCGGAGGCGATGCAGTCGCTGATGGGCGGCGGCATGCCCGGCATGGGCGGCATGCCCGGCATGGGCGGAATGCCCGGAATGCCCGGCCAAGGCGGCGGCCAAGGCCCGAGCGCCAGCCAGCGCTTCTCGAAGACCGCGGCCAAGCGCAAGAAGGCCCGCGCGTCGCGGAAGAAGAACCGGCGCAAGTAGCCGCTTCGCTCGAGCGAAGCGAACACGAACGAGAGGCCGCGCCGGAGGGCGTGGCCTCTCTTCGTTTCGAATCGTCGCTGACGACCGGGCCGACTCTCGTCGAGAGACCCCGCGCCAACTCCTGTCCGTTCGGCCAGGAAACGCGAGAGAAACACCACGCCCATTGAAGCAGGCGACCGTCGCTCGCTCGAAGACAAGCCTGGGCCGACGCGCTCCCGAGAACAGCCGAGGCCGCGCCCGGGAGCGCGGCCTCGGTCGCCCACCGGCGCCCTGCCCTACTTCTTGGCCTCGCCCTGGCCCTTGGCCTCGGTCTTCGCGGGAGCAGCCGCAGCCGCGGGCGCGGCCGCGGCCGCCTGCCCGTTCTCTCCGGCGAGCGCGTTGAGCTCGTCGTAGCCCGGGAGGTTGGTGAGATCCGGGAGGATGACGATCTCGATGCGCCGGTTGTGGGCCTTGCCCTCGTCGGTGTCGTTGCTCGTGGTCGGCTTGAACTCGCCGAAGCTCGCGGCCGAGAGCTGCGTCGCCGCGACGCCGGCGTCGCGCAGGGTCTTGAGCACCACCATCGCGCGCGCCGAGGCCAGCTCCCAGTTCGACGGGAAGCGCTCGTTGTAGATCGGCACGTTGTCCGTGTGGCCCTCGACCTGGAACTCGCGCTTGGGGATCGTCGCCAGGACCTGGCCGACCTCGACGAGCGCCGCCTTGCCCTCGTCCGAGAGCTTGGCCTTGCCGGTGTCGAAGAGGATGTCCATCGGCAGGGCGAGGACCATGCGCCCGTCGACGATCTTGACGTTGAGCTTGCCGGCCTCGATGAGGCTCTGGAAGCGCATCAGCATGTCGCGGTACTCGGCGATCCGCCGCTCGACCTCGGCCTGGCGCTTGCGCTGCTCGGCGAGCGCCTTGGTCATGTCCTCGATCGACGCCTTGAGGCGCGAGCGATCCTTGAGCAGCGCCGCCATGTCGCCGTCGGCCTTGGCGAGCTGCTGATCGAGGCGCGCGGCCTCCTCCTTCGCGGCGGCGAGCTCCGCCTCGAGCTGGGCGATCGACTCGCCGAGGCGACGGACCTCCCCCTCGAGCTCGGTGACCCGGCCTTCGCGGCCCTGGAGCTCTTGCTGCGTGCGATCGAGTTCGGCCTGGAGGGCGAGGTGGTCCTTCTTCGACACGCAGCCGGGGGCCGCGAGACCGAGGATGACGAGGGACACGGGGAGGAGGAGGCGCTTCATGGCGCGCTATCGATAGCGCGCGCCGATCGCCGAGACAAGCGCAAGCGGACCTCCCCAGGAGGCAGGATTCGCCAGCAAACGCCGGCCACGCCGCAAGCGTTGCGCTCGCGGGCGACCGCCGGATCAGACAGCTCGACGACGACGCGAAGCTAGCGCGCCGCCTGGTCGTGGGCCGGCGCGAAGAGGTCGTTCATGAACTCGATGAGCAGGAGCTCGCGGGCCTTCACCGGGAGGACGTTGAGGACCTGGTTGACCTCGGCCATGCGCTCCGGGAGGGCGCCGCCGCCGATCCCCCCGAGCTGCATCATCTGCTGGACGACCGCGGGATCGAGCCCCTGCGAGAGATCGACGCTGGCGAACATCTGGCCGACGACGCCGACCAGCGGCGAGGTCGGCAGGTCCCTCGCCGCCTCGACGCTCGCCGCGAGATCCTTGAGCATGTCGTCGACCCACTGCAGGCAGTTCGGGTTGACGCTGAGGTGGATGTTCTCCTTCGACGCGCCGTAGGCGAGCTGCGGCTGGACGTACCAGCCGCGGGCCTTCATCTCGTCGGCGACGTGGAAGACGTCGACGCTGTCCGAGGTGAAGGCGAGGAGGTTCATCTCCGGGCGGCCCATCACCCGCAGCTCGGGGATCGCCGCGATCCCGTCGATGATCCGCTGGGTGCCGTCGCGGACCTGGCGGGCGATCTCGAGGTAGCCCTCCTCGCCGAAGTGGTGGAGGACCGCCCAGGCCGCCGCCAGCGGCCCCGCCGACTTCGAGCTCTGGACCGTCGTGTTGACGATCGTGTAGCCGCTCCAGTTGGAGCACGCGTAGATCTGGTGGCGGCGCAGGTCCTTCGAGCGGTAGAGGACCACCGACGCGCCCTTGGCCGCGAAGGCGTACTTGTGGAAGTCCATCGAGATCGACGTGACCCCAGGGACAGCCAGATCGAAGTCGGGGACGGCCTCGCCGAGGCGCTTGTAGTAGGGCAGGAGGAAGCCGCCCATGCACGCGTCGACGTGGCACAGGAGCCCCTTCTCGGCCGCCAGGGCGGCGATCTCGGCGATCGGGTCGACGACGCAGTGGGCGTAGGAGACCGCCGAGCCGACGAGGAGGATCGTCTGATCGGTGATCGCCGCGCGCATCGCCGCGACGTCGGCCTTGAAGGTCTCGGCGTCGATCGCCGTGACGACGACGTCGACGCCGAGGTAGTGGGCCGCCTTGTGGAACGCGGCGTGGGCGGTCTCGGGGAGGACGATCGCCGGGCGCGTGACCTCCGGGCGGTGGGCGCGGGCGTGGTCGCGGGCCGACTTGACGGCGCAGAAGATGCTCTCGGTGCCGCCGCTGGTGAAGTTGCCGACCGTGTTCGCGTCGCCGCCGAGGTGGGCCGCCGCCATCGCTACGAGCTCGTTCTCGAGGCGGAGGATGCTCGGGAAGGACGTCGGGTCGAGGCCGTTCTCCGACAGGTACATCGTGAACGCCCGCTTGATCACCGCCTCGGCGTCGGCGCCCGGATCGTAGACGTAGGCCCAGGTCCGCCCGTCACGCCAGGTCAGGTCGCGCTCGCGGAAGCCTTCGAGGGTCTGGAAGAGGGTGTCGCTGTCGAGGCCGCTGTCCGGGATCTGCATCGCGGCGGATTGTAGCCCCCCGCCGACGCCAGCGTCCGCCGGCTCGGCGGCGACGCGCGAGCGCTCGTCGGCCTGGATCGCGCCGACATGACGCCGCCGCGCGGGGCCGCTGCGCGGCTCTGGCGGCGCGCTCGCCCGCTAGTCCTCTTCGAGCTCGCCCGACGCCGACACGTTGAAGATCACCGTCTGGTTGGCCCGCAGCGCGCGATCGACGATCTTCGAGAGGGCCGCGACGGTGCGCCCGTGGACGGCGATCTCCATCGGCAGCCGGAGGTCGAAGACGTCGTAGATCCGGCCGATGATCTTCTGGGCGTGGAGCGAGTGACCGCCGAGATCGGCGAACTCGTCGTGGATCCCCATCGTGTCGCTCTTGAGGACCCGCCGCCAGATCTTGAGGATCCGCCGCTCGGTGTCCGTCCGCGGCCCGTCCTCGGCGGCGACGTTCGGATCGAAGCGGGGCTCCCAGTTCGGGCCCGGGAACCACGGGCTGCCGGGGACCCAGTCGAGCTCGGGGTAGGAGATCCGGAGGACGCCGGCGAGGCCCTCGTCGATCGCGTCGTCCTCCTCCTCGACGTCGACGTGCTGCTTCAGGGCCCCCGGCGGCAGCTGGAGCCGCTCCTCGAGGGCGCGGATCCCGATGCCGAGCTTGTCGCAGAAGAACTTGAGCTGCCTCCCGAGGCTCGGGGGCTCGCTGCCCTTGTCGCGCTCACTCATCGACCTCGTACCTCCCCGTCGCTCGAGTCTACCCCTGTCGCCATCGGCCGACCACCGCGGCGACCGCCGTCGAGCGGCCCCGCCCGTGGGGGTCCCGGACCACGACCTAGGAGGCAGCTACGCGGAGGTCGGGGCGCGACCGACCTTGGGCACGGCGGTCGCGTAGATCCGCGGCGGCTCGTGGTCGGGATCGCAGCGGTAGCGGGTGAAATCGTCCCAGCCGCGGCTGCGCAGGAGGTCCTCGTCGAGGAGCGCCTCGCCACTGAGCTCCTTCGGCGGCGTGGTGACGATCTCGAGCGCGGCGTCGGCGAGGATCTCCGCCTTGCGCCACTGCTTCGGCCCGCCGATCCGGAAGTTGATCGTCGCCTGGCTCTCGATCAAGGTCACCGGCCACAGCGCGTTGATGGCGATGTTCTTGCTCCGGACCTCCTCGGCGAGGCCGTGGGCGAGCATCGTCATCCCGTACTTCGAGATCAGGTAGCCGACCTTGCCCCCCATCCCCGCGAGCTCGATCGGCGGCGAGCAGACGATGATGTGGCCGCCGCCCGCCGCCTCGAGGTGCGGGAGCGCGGCCTGGCTGGCGAGGAAGCTCGCGCGGACGTTGACCTGATGCATCAGATCGAAGCGACCGACCGGGGTGTCGGCGACGTCCATCCACCACAGCGCGCCGGCGTTGTTGATCAGGACGTCGAGGCGACCGAAGCGCTCGATCGTCTTGGCGACCATCGCCTTGATCTGATCGGGGTCGCGGACGTCGACCTTGACCGCGAGGGCATCGCCGCCGGCGGCCTCGACCTCGGCGGCGACAGTGTGGATCGACCCGGGGAGGTTCGGGCGCTCGACCTCGCTCTTGGCGGCGACGACGATCTTGGCGCCCTCGCGGGCGAGGGTCAGGGCCATCACCCGGCCGATCCCCCGGCTCGCGCCGGTGATCAGGGCGACCTTGCCGGCGAGGCGCCCCTGCCCTCGGTTCGCGTTCTCAGCGCTCATTTCGTCGCTCCGCAGCGGCTCAGGTGAAGAGGGCCATCGGCGCCTCGAGGAGCTTCTTCAGGGTGGCGAGGAAGCGGGCGTTGTCGGCCCCGTCGAAGA
>JAGQIT010000913.1 GCA_020431135.1 Myxococcales bacterium
GCGAAGGCGAGCCCCGCGTACTCGCGGACGTCGTAGCCGAAGCCGTCCGCGGTGCTCTGGAGGAAGTAGCCGTTGCCCGCCGAGCACTGCGTGTTGAGCTTGAAGTCCTTCACCTTGCCGTTCTTCAAGATGATGATCTTGATGTCCTGGCCGCCGACGTCGCAGACGACGTCGACCTCGTCGTAGAAGTGGAGGGCGCTCTCGCAGTGGGCGACGGTCTCGACGATCGCCGCGTCGGCGCGCAGCACGTCCTTGAGGATGTCCTTGGCGTAGCCGGTCGTGCCGACGCCGAGGATCTCGAGCTCGCAGTCCTCGCTCTGGACCTGCTCACGGAGGTCCGCGAGGAGTTCCTTGGTGTCGACGATCGGGTTGCCCTTCGACAGCTGATAGACCTTGCGCAGGACCGCGCCGTCCTCGCCGAGGAGCACGGCCTTCGACGAGGTCGAGCCGCCGTCGATGCCGATGTAGGCGCGGACGGTGGTCCGCGGCGTGAAGGGCTCCGGCTTGAACTTCACCGGGGCGTAGGACTCGAGGAAGCTGTCGAGCTCCTCCGGGGTCTTCGACAGGCCGGCGCCGCCGGCCTTCTTCTTCTCGATGAGGCGCCCCTCGGTCAGGTACCACTCGAGCTTGTCGGTGCCGGCGTAGACGCCGACGTTGTCGTCCTCGTCGCGGCCGAACTCGGCGGCGCCGATCGCCGCGTAGTACTGGGCGTTGTCGGGGACGAAGACGAGGTCCGCCGGGTCGTCGCAGGGCGGCAGCTCGACGCCGCGCTCCTCCCAGATCGGCGGGATGTTGGCCTTCCAGCACTCGACCATGCCCTTGATGTAGGTGTTGGGTCCGCCGAGCAGGAGCACGTAGGGCATCAGCGTGTGCCCGCGGGTGAGCACCGCGAGGTTTTGCTGGATGATCGACTCGAAGAGCGAGGCCATCAGCTCGTCCGCCGGGACGCCGAGCTTCTGCAGGCCGTTGATGTCGGTCTCCGCGAAGACGCCGCACTTGCCGGCGACCGGGTGGAGCTTGTGCCCGTGGTAGGTCTGCTCGCAGAGCTGGTTCGCCGGGATCTTGAGCTTGGCGTTGATCTTGTCGATCACCGCCCCGGTGCCGCCGGCGCACTTGTCGTTCATCGACGGGATCTTCTTCTTGCGCCCGCTCTCCGGGTCCTCCTTGAAGACGATGATCTTCGCGTCCTGTCCGCCGAGCTCGACCACCGACATGACCTCGGGGTGGAGCTTCTCGACGGCGAGGGAGACGGCGTTGACCTCCTGGACGAACTTGGCGCCGATCCAGCGGCCGACGTTGGCGCCGCCCGAGCCGGTGATGAAGACGCGGGCGTTGCCGGGCACGAAGTCGGCGACCTCGCGCTCCATCTGCTTGAGCATCATCATCGCCCGCTGGGCCTGCTTCGAGTCGTGGCGCTGGTAGTCCTTCCAGACGATCTCGTCGGTCGCGGCGTCGCGGATCACCGCCTTGACGGTGGTCGAGCCGAGGTCAAAGCCGACGAGGTACTTCGCGGGGGAGTTGGACGTGGACATGGTGCTCCTCAGAGGGGCGGGTCAGGTGCTGACCGAAGGGAAAGGCTGGCGAAAAAGACAGGAGGAGAATGCGGCGACGCGCCGAGGGGTCGACAGGGTCAACTCCAGCGGCGCGCCGGTCGTCGCGCTACTGCGCGGCGTTCGAGGCGTGCTGCGGCTTGACGCCGTCGGCCTCCATGCGCTTGGCGACGTGGATCGCGAAGTGGGCGCCGGTGCCGACGATCCGCGGGGTGTCGCGCGGGAACTGGTACATCGGCCGCTTCATCTCGGGGTGGGCGTCGACGTAGGCGCGGAGCTCGTCGAGGCCGTAGCCGACGCGGTCGAGGACCTCGGCGAACTCGCGCTTGGCCTTCGCCTTGGCCTCGCCGAGCGCCATCTGGACGCGGCTGTGCGCGTTGATCTCGCCCTCACCCGAGGTCTCGATCGGCAGGAAGATCATGTCGCGGAAGCGGTTGACGACCGCCGACTGCGCGCCGTCCGACTGCGTGCTCGGCATGCAGCCGAAGGGCTTGAGGCTGAGGACCATGTGCGCGTAGTACTTGGTCGAGTAGTAGATGTTCTTGGCGACCTCGAGGTGGCCTTCGCCGCCCTCCGAGCGCGTGTGGTAGAACTCGTGCGCGAGCGCCTCGAGCTCCTCCATGTCGACGATCTCGTGGGCGATGTGGCCGAGGGCGTCGACCATCCGCTTGTACTCGCGGCGGTAGATCTTGTCGGCGACGCCGATCATCGCCGTCTTCTTCAGGCGGCCCACCTCGTACTCGGCGCGGCGCTTGAACTCGTACCACTTGATGTCCTCGCCGTTCTCGATGAGGTCGCGGCGGTCCTTCGACTTGATCTTCGTCTGCCAGAGCAGGTAGGCGAGCCAGGTCGCGATCGGCTCGGCGATGACCTCGGCGCCCTCGCTGGTGAGGAAGCGGAACATGTTGAAGTTGCCGTCGCCCTCGGTGGTCTGGGCCCAGAACTCGCCGGTGATCTTGACGACGGGCTTCGGCTGGAGGCGGTCGACGTCGACCTCGTCGAAGCGGTCACGGCACTTGCGGAGCGCCGCCGTCAGGTCGTCGGTGCTCAGGAGGTCGAGGAACTTGACGATCTTCTCGACGGTGCCGAAGGCCGCGTCGCCGGCCCGCTCCTTGAGCGTGTCGCCGGCCCAGCCGCTGAGCTCCGCCGGCTTGCGCGACTTGAAGACGCGGTACATGTACTCGGTGATCTCGGCGAGCGCCGCGTCGGT
>JAGQIT010000914.1 GCA_020431135.1 Myxococcales bacterium
GCCACCTGTGGGCGATGGTCTACCTCCTCCACAAGTACTTCGGCCGCGACGGCCGCGACGAGGCCGACGAGCTCCTCGAGCGGCGCTCCGGCGACTCCGACAAGCCGCGGATCCTCGGCGCCTTCAACCAGCCCTGCGACCACTGGCTGAGCTTCTTCGCCTTTACGATGTTCACCGACCGCGACGGCAAGTACCAGCTCGCGGCGCTGCGCGAGAGCGCCTTCGACCCCCTCGCCCGCTCCTGCGACTTCATGCTCACGGAGGAGGCCTTCCACCTCTTCGTCGGCGAGACCGGGCTCGAGCGGATCATCCGGCGCTCGGCCGAGCTCGAGCGCCTCGACCCCAACGGCGACGTCCGCAACCAAGGCGGCATCGACTTCCCGACGATCCAGCGGGCGATCAATTACTGGTTCACCTACTGCCTCGACCTCTTCGGCGGCGAGATCTCGTCGAACGCCGCAAACTACTTCGGCGCCGGCCTCAAGGGGCGCTTCAAGGAGGCCCAGCGCTACGCGGACCACCGCGTCCTCGAGGACTTCTACCGCCTGACCGTGGTCGAGAACGACCGCCTCGTCGAGACCGAAGTTCCGCTGCGCAACGCGATGAACGAGGTTCTCCGCGACGACTACATCAAGGACTGCGAGCGAGCGCTGCGCAAGTGGAACCGGCTCCTCGCCGAGGTCGGCTCGGACACCCGCCTCACCCTGCCGAGCCGCCGCTTCCACCGCCACCAGGGGATCTACGCCGGCTACGACTTCGACCCCAGCGGCGAGCTGATCAGCGCCGACGACTTCGCGGCGCGCAAGGACGAGTGGCTGCTGTCGCCGGCCGACAACGAGTACCTGCGGTCGATCATGGTGCGCGTCCACGAGCCGGGGAAGTTCGCCCAGTGGATCGCGCCGCCGCGCCGCGGCCTCGGCGGTCAGGGGCTCGACTTCGCCTACGTCCGCGCGTAGGTGAACGCGCCCGCCCGGCGTACAAGTACCTGTCTGAAAGGTCATTCGCGCGCGTCGCCGGCAGCCCCGGCGGCGCGCGTGCTCGCGTCGCGGACTTGGTATAAGCGTCACTCCAGCTAGGAGGACATGATGGAAGGAACGATTGGTGAGATTCGGCTCTTCGCCGGCAACTTCGCCCCGCGCACGTGGGCCTTCTGCGACGGGCAGCTCCTGCCGATCTCGCAGAACACCGCGCTCTTCTCGATCCTCGGGACGATGTACGGCGGCGACGGCCGCACGACCTTCGCGCTCCCGGATCTCCGCGGTCGCGCGCCGCTCGGCGTCGGCCACGGCCCTGGCCTCCAGGACGTCCGCCAGGGCGAGAAGGGCGGCTCGGAGACGGTGACGCTGACGGCGGCGCAGCTCCCGAGCCACAACCACCAGCTCAAGGTGGCCGGTGAGGAGGGCAACAAGAAGCAGCCGTCGGAGGGCTTCCTCGCGGTCGGCTCCTACCACTCGACGGCCGACGACACCGCCCCCAGCGACGCGATCACCAACACCGGCGCCAACCAGCCGGTGTCGGTCGTCCAGCCCTTCCTCGGGCTGCGCTACATCATCTGCCTGCAGGGGATCTTCCCGAGCCGCGGCTAACGAGCGGACGCGCCTGGGCGACCGGGCGACGCAGCGACGGCGGCGACCCGACGACGTGCGGGTCGCCGCGCTCGCGACGACGCCGCGTTCAATCACCACGCCGC
>JAGQIT010000915.1 GCA_020431135.1 Myxococcales bacterium
GGCCGACGACGATCGGCGGCTGGCAAGAGGAGCGGGTGGCGTCGGGGGCGATCGTCCGCCGCTACAAGGGCTCCGACGTCGGCCTCCGCTACTGGCGCGAGCTCGTCGTCGCCCCGGTCTGGTACCCGCCGCGCGCGACCCCGCCGGACGACCTCGTCGGCGTCTTCGACGGCCGGCGGCGCCTCAAGGAGGAGCTCATCGGCCCGAGCTACCGCTCCGCCTACGGCATGGTGATGCTGGTCCACGAGCGCGACCTCGGCGCGGAGCGGCGCGAGGACCGCTGGTACGACGCCGGGATCCGCACCCACGGCTCGGCGAACTACGGCTCGATCCTCAAGGGCAGCAGCCACGGCTGCCACCGCCTCTACAACGTCCACGTCCTCCGCTTGGCGACCTACATCCTGAAAACGCAGCGCTACGCGGCGCGCGGCGAGATCGACGAGGCGCTGCGCCGGGTGGTCCGCGCCCGCGGCCGGCGCTGGGATCTCGAGCGCGAGCAGCGGGGCTTCCTCTTCGAGCTCGAGCCGCCGATCCCCGTCGAGGTGCTCCCCGGGACCCCGGTCGGCGCCCGCAAGACGCCGCCGAAGGGCGCCCGCTGGCCGACCCGCTGACGGCCGGCCGCGGCTCGGCTAGCAGGTCTCAGAGAGGTAGCGGTACGGCGTCGGCTTCCACGGCGGCCAGGTCGTGACGACGGCGATCCGCTTCTTCATCCGCTCGTAGAAGCGGGCGAGGTTGGGGTAGCGCTCGTCGAGCGGCAGGCCGAGGTGGACGGCGGTCGCCAGGTAGGTGAACACCGAGAGGTCGGCGTAGGAGACCTGGGTGCCGGCCGCGTACTTGCCGACGCCGTAGTAGTACTCCCAGAAGAAGAGCTCGTCGTGGAAGGGGGCGGCGCGTCGATCGACCTCGTCGGGGTCGAGATCGAGGCCGCGGGTGTTCATGATGTACGAGAAGAGGGCCATGCCCGCCGTCTTGAGGTGCGACGACTCGTGGAGGCGGGTGAGCGCGAGGCCGCGGAGCGAGCGGTTGGTCGGCATCAACGCGGGCTCGGGGTAGGTGTGCTCGATGTAGTCGAGGATCGCGAAGGTCTCGTAGACCGAGATCGGCCCGTCCGTGAGGACCGGCACGGTCCCTCGCGGGTTGCGAGCGAGCATCTCCGGGCTCTTGTGCTCGCCGTCGGGGAAGGACAGGCGGACCACCTCGTAGTCGAGCTCCTTCTCCTCGAGCGCGAGTTGGACCATCCACGACGGCGGCGAGCATTCGATCGCTCGGATCGTCGAGTACTCCGGTATGTACAACGTGAGATTGGAGCGCATCGGCCCTCCCTGACCCGCATCCTGCGAAAGTCGCCTAGAGGGCGCTTTCGCCGCTGAATTTGCCTATCACCGGGCCGGCCCGGGAGTCAAGGAAGCGGGTCGGAAACGGCGATCCGCCCGGCGCGGGCGGGCGGCGGCGGGAGGGCCCCGGGGGCCCCGGAACAGCGTCAAGTTCGGATCGCCCGGTCGCCTTCGCGCGCGCGCTCGCCCGTCCTGGTCCGGCCTATCGGGAGCGTGCACCGGCGCACGCAGGCCTCCTCCGCTCTCGTCGCCGCGGCGCGCGAGGCCTAGGATAGGGCCCATGTCCGGCGAGCGTCGGTCGGCTACGGCCACCCGTAATGAGCTCAACATGAGCGGGTCGCTCTACATGCGGCTCGTCGACATCGGCGGGATGGCGACCTTCTTCGTCCTCCAGGGGTACCTCGCCCGCGAGGTCCTGGCGGGCCTCGAGGTCTACAGCGAGCACACCTGGTGGGTGCTCGGGCTGGCGATCGTCGGCGGCTACCTGTGGGCCGACTTCGTCTCGGGCTTCGTCCACTTCGTCGCCGACAACTTCGGCTCGGTGCACACGCCCTTCTTCGGCCCGGTGTTCTTCCGGACCTTCCGCGAGCACCACGTCGACCCGCTGGCGATCACCCGCCACGACTTCTTCGAGGTCAACGGCGCCAACTGTGTGGTCTCGATCCCCTTCGTCGCCGCGACCCTGGCGGCGGTGCCGGTGCGCGACAGCCTCCTCGGCCTCGCCTTCGGCGCCTTCATGCTCCTCTTCCTCCTCGGGATCTTCTGCACCAACCAGTTCCACCGCTGGGCCCACCTGCCGGCGGCGCCGTCGTGGATCCGGGCGCTCCAGTCGACGGGGCTGATCCTCGGCCCCGAGCACCACCAGCGCCACCACACGCCGCCCTTCGACACCTACTACTGCATCACCTCGGGGCTGATGAACCCG
>JAGQIT010000916.1 GCA_020431135.1 Myxococcales bacterium
ACGAAGTACTCGACGGCGTTGTCGGGGAAGAGCGCCTTGAGCTCGCCGTAGAGCTGGGCCGCGAGGGTCTTGTTGTGGGCGAGGACCAGCGCCGGCCGCTGGACCTGATCGATGACGTTGGCGATCGTGAAGGTCTTGCCGCTGCCGGTGATGCCGAGGAGCGCCTGGTGGCTGTCGCCGCGCCTCAGGCCCTCGACGAGCTCCTTGATCGCCTCCGGCTGGCCGCCGGCCGGGCTCATCTTCGACTCGAGGCGGAGCGGGCGATCGCTGAGGATCACCGGGCGGACCGCGTCGCTCGGGCTCCACGGCTGCTCGGGCTCGCCGAGATGGGGGGTGGGATCGGGGGCGCGCGCCATCGCCCGAGAAGATAGGATGAAGCCATGGCCCTGGCCACCACCGGCGCCGACGACCTCACCGCCCTCGTCGGCCTCTACGCCATCGCCGATCTCCCGGCGCCGGCGGGCCTCGACCCCCTCGACTACGCCGTGGCGCTCCTCGGAGCGCGCCCTGCGGGGCCGGGCCCCGCCTACCTCCAGCTCCGAGCGAAGCGCGAGACCCATGACGCGCGCCGCCGCCTCCTTGCCGCCCTCGCGCCGCGCTGCCGCGCCGCGGGGACGCTGCTGATCGTCAACGACGACGTCGAGGCGGCGCTCGCCGAGCCCGGCGTCGACGGCCTCCACCTCGGCCAGGAGGACCTCGGAGAGGGCGACGTCGCGGCCCGACGCGCCGCCCTCGAGGCGCTGCGCGAGCGCGCCGCGGGTCGCCCCCGGCCGCTCCTCATCGGCCTGTCGACCCACAGCCTCGCGCAGGTCGACGAGGCCGCCGCGCTCCCCGTCGACTACATCGGCTTCGGGCCGATCTTTGCGACAGCGACGAAGGAGAACGCCGACCCCGTGGTCGGCCTCGAGGGCCTCGCCGGCGCGGCCTCACGGTCGCCGCGGCCGGTCGTAGCGATCGGCGGGCTCGACCGCCGGAGCGCGCTCGCGGCTCGTCAGGCCGGCGCCGCCGCGGTCGCGCTGATCAGCGCCCTCCGTGCGCCGACGATCGCCGCGACCCGCTCGCTCGCCGCCGAACTTTCGGACATGCTCGTTCGGACATAGAAAGAATTTCTCGCGGTCCGTGCGCACCTCGTCGAACGAACGGGACGCGAGGACGCGAGCCTGAGATACCCCGGCGATCCCCCGCCGCGATGGTCCGCCCGCGGGGGACGATCCACGCTTGCAGGTATGGCCTCTCCCCCTAACCTGCGCTCGCACGTCCGTGCGCCGCGGCTCCAGCCGCTCGCCCGGACCGTGATCGAGCCAGCCGAGACCCTCGAGGATCGGATCCCTCTCTGGGTTCTCGGCGGACTGGCGATGCTCCTCGCCGTCCAGCTCGCGATCGCCCTGTAGAACGACCCCCGGCGCGAAGAGCTTGCGAACGAGGGCGCTGCGCGAGCGCACGAGCCGACGGGCCCAGCACGCGATCGTCCGCCCCAAACGCGACGCGCGGCCGTGAGCCTCAGCTCAGCGGCCGCGCGAACACCACGTCCTCCGCTAGAAGCGACCGACGTAGCCGACGCCCGCACCGCCAGGCATGAAGGTCGGCACGAAGGCGGTCTTCTTGATCTTCTTGTCGTCCTCGGGCTTCCAGCGCTGCCACTTCTTGTAGCGGACGGCGTAGGCGATCCCGACGCCCAGGAGGAGGCCGCCGACGAGGGTCACCGAGCCGGCGATCGGCACCGCCAGCGTGCGGTGCGTCGCGTACTTGCAGCCGACGGTGTTGGCCGGCTCAGGACAGCTCGTCAGGAAGATCGAGGTGATCGTCGCCGCGATGCCGCCGCCGAGGAGAACGCCGCCAGCGATCATCATGCCTTTGCCCTTCGCGGGCTTGCCGGCGATCATCGGCTCAGGCGGCCGCTCCGGACCCTCCGGCAGCATCGGCGGCGCGGCCTCTGCGACCGGCTCGGGCTCCGGTTCGGGCTCCGGCTCCGGGGCCGGCTCCTCAGGGGCCGCCTCGGCGCCCTCGCCCTCTGCGCCCTCACCCTCTGCGCCCTCGCCCTCCGGCGCCCCATCTGCGCCCTCCCCCTCGGCGCCCTCAGCCCCCTCGGGGGCCTGCGAGGCGTCGTCGCCCGCCGGCGCAGCGTCGGGCGCCTCGCTGGGCGCCTCCTCTGCCGCGGACATGTGCGCGAACGCAGCCGCCTGTGCTTGGGTGGTCGGGAGCGCCACAAGAGCGGTGGCGAGGAGGGGAGCGATGAGCCGATAGGGAGTCAGCATGGCCGGCATGCGGAGCGCTTTCGGTGATAGAGAAGGCGGTTCGAGCGCAGTATCTTACGCGCGTCGCTGCTTCACAAGCCCTCTTTCGCCCATCGCAGAGGCCGCGATCGCCGCCCCTGTGCAGCTCTAGAGGGCCTTCTGCGCCGTTCGCGGCGATCCCGCGGCGCCGCCGCGCTATGCTCCGGAGGTCGCCATGCCGATGCTCGCAGATCTCGATGACCCGCCGCGCTCACGCCTGCCGGGCTTCCTCACCGGGGCCGCGATCGGCCTCCCCTTCGTCGGTCTGATCGCCTGGCTGATCCTCCCCGGACTCACGGGCGCGGTCCTCGGCGGCGCCCAGGACTTCGACGAGCGCCTGCGCAAGGAGGACGCGTACATGGACGCGGTCTGCGGCGAGGCGTTCGACATCAAGCGCGACGAGCGGCTGTGCGGCTGCGTCTGGGTCGCCGAATTCCCCTCGCTCGACTGTCAGCACCGCTTCCTCCGCTGGCGGATCGACCGCGCGGTCGAGAGCTGCGCCGACGAGGCGACGCGCAAGGGCGCGCTCAGCTTCTGCAGCTGCGTCGACGTCGTCAGCGAGCGCGTCGCCGAGGCCGAGGCCGCCGCCGCAGCGACGGCCGGCGTCGATCCGGCGGCCGCGCCAAAGGACCCCGCCAGCGACCCGGTCGGCGACGCGAGCCGCCCCGAGCTGACAAAATTCGAGAACTGCCTCGGCCTCGACGACGCCCTCGAGCCGCCAGCGATCGAGACGCTCGCCCCTGGCGCGCCGCAGGGCGAGTGAGCGCGAGCGCGGCCTCGCTCGCGTCGTCGGCCCGCCAGTCCAGCACAACAGACTTCAGCCGCGGGCTTCGAGCAGGACGGCCCGCGGGTCGCCACGCGCGCCCGCCCTCGCCGACGAGCTCCACATCCTCGACGCTCGCGGCTGCGGTACGGCGGCGCATCGCTGCGCCGAGCGCCGACGATCGCCGCCGCGCAGCCTCCTACGGGATCACGTAGCGCATCCGCCAAACCCGCTGTCCGCGGCGCAGGGTGATCCGCTCGCGCCGGCTCGCCGCGTCGAAGGGGTTGCCGCGCCAGAAGCTCCACGGCCCCGCGAGGTTGCGAAAGCCCAGCGCCTCGTTGCTCGGGTCCTCGACCTCGGCCATCGCCGCGAGGGCGACGTCATAGATGTCGCTGGCGAAGTGGAGCTCGCCGCCCGGCCGGAGCTGGCGGCGGAGCACGCGGAGGAGCCACGGCTCGATCACCCGCCGCTTGCGGTGGCGCTGCTTGAACCACGGATCCGGGAAGAGGAGGTGGAAGCGATCGACCGTCCCCGCGGCGAAGACCTGATCCATGTCGACGTTCAGGTTCACGTACCCAAAGGACAGGTTCTTTAGGCCATCCTCCTGTGCACGCACGCGGTTGCGCTCGAGCACGCGCTCGCGGATCTCGAGGCCGACGACCCACCAGTCCGGGTGCTTGCCCGCGAGCTCGAAGGAGAAGTCCGCGTCGGCGCAGCCGAGCTCGACCTCGAGCGGCGCGTCCGCGGCGACGCCGGGCGGGCGGGCGACGGGCGACGCCCGCACCTCCATGAACGACAACCCGAGCGGGTTGACGTGCTGGCGGATGCCTCGCATCGGGCGAGGTCCTGCGCCCTACGAGGCGCTCGGGATCTTCGCGGCGTCGGCGATGAAGCGCGCGAGGCCGACGTCGGTCAGCGGGTGCTTGATCAGCTGGCCGATCACGTTGAAGGGGATCGTCGCCACGTCCGCGCCCATCCGCAGCGCGGTGAGGACGTGGTTCGGCGAGCGCACCGAGGCGACGAGCACCTTGGTCTCGTAGCCGTAGTTGCCGTAGATCTCGAGGATCTGCTCGACGATCTCCATGCCGTCGTGGCCGATGTCGTCGAGGCGGCCGACGAAGGGCGAGATGTAGGTCGCGCCGGCCTTCGCCGCGAGGACCGCCTGGAGCGGCGAGAAGCACAGGGTGACGTTGGTCTTGATCCCCTCGTCCGTGAGGATCTTGACGACCCGGAGGCCGTCGCGGATGAGCGGGATCTTGACGACGATGTTCGGCGCGATCGCAGCCAGCTCACGGGCCTCCGCGAGCATCCCGTCGAAGTCGGTCGCGAGGACCTCGCCGCTGACCGGCCCCGGGACGATGCTGCAGATCTCTTCGAGGCACTCGCGCATCGGCCTGCCGGTCTTGGCGACGAGGGACGGGTTGGTCGTGACCCCGTCGAGAACCCCGAGTTCGGCGGCCTCGCGGATCTCTTGGACGTCGGCGGTGTCGATGAAGAGCTGCATCGCCGCGCTCTTACCATGGGCCACTGCGCGCTTGTCAACGCCGCCCCCGCGCACTAGCGTGCGGACCCCATGGCAGCTCCACGGCTCGGGATCATCATCGCTGACGAGAAGGCAATCCGGGCCGGGCGTCCGGACGATCCGGTCGACCTCGTCGTCCTTCGATCGACCCTGATCAACCCGCCGCGGGCCGCGGGCGCCAAGAAGCTCGGCGCCCAGCTGCGCGAGCTTCACCCCGAGGCCGCGCTCGTCCCGTACATCTGGCACCTCGTCAGCCACGGCCCGAGCGACGGCCTGCGCGAGCACGGGACGCGGACGCTCCCGGGCGACCCCCGCGCCTTCGGGCTCCTCCAGGACACTGCAGGGGTCCGCCAGGCCTGGGAGATCGTCCTGCAGTGCGCCCTCGCCCTCGAGGCCAAGGAGCTCGTCCTCCGCACCCCCGCGAGCTTCACGCCGGGCGCCCTCTACCGCCAGCGCCTCAAGGAGTTCGCCGCCGCGCGGGCCGCCGAGGGCCTCGGGCTGGTCTGGGAGGCGGAGGGCCTCTGGGAGGCGAAGTCGACGCTGGCGCTCGCGCGCGAGCTCGATCTCACGACCATCGTCCCCGCCTTTGACGGCACCGGTCGCCCCTTCAAGGGGACGTTCGACCGACGCTGGCTCCGGGTCGACGGCGCCGGCCCGACGACCCGCCTGCGCCCGGCGCTCGCCGAGGCCCTGCTCTTCGCGGTCGACGAGCGCGACGAGCCCGCGACGATCCTCTTCGGCGGCCCGCGCGGCTACGCCAACCTCCGCGCCTTCGCCAAGAGCGTCGAGGAGTTCTAGCGAGCGCCTCGCGCCCTGTTCGTTGCGACAGGCGGCGCCGGGGACAACGCGGAGAACGGACGAGCGGCCGCCGACCTCACCGGAGGGAGACCCCGGACCCGGGGCTGAGGTCAGACGGCCGCTCGATCACACGGCCCACAAAAAGGAACCGCCGCGGCGCCAGGCCTGCGGCGGAACCAAAGCGATGACCTGAGGACCTAGGAGGCCTTCTGGGTCTTGCGCTTCGCGGTCTTCTTCTTGGCGGTCTTCTTCTTGGCGGTCTTCTTCTTAGCGGTCTTCTTCTTGGCCGCCTTCTTCTTGGTAGCCTTCTTCTTGGCCGCCTTCTTCTTGGTGGCCTTCTTCTTGGCCTCCTTCTTGGTGGTCGCCTTAATC
>JAGQIT010000917.1 GCA_020431135.1 Myxococcales bacterium
CGCCCCGATCGCGCGCCAGCGCTACGTCTACGGCGCAGAGATCCTCTACGAGACCGCGCTCCCCGGCGGCCGAGCGCTCTTCGGGCTAGAATTTCGCTTCGCCGACCAGATCGGGCGCGAGGCGGAGAATCCCAGAGAGAGACCGTGAACCGACGCGAAACCACCGCCCGCCCGCGCCCGCGCCCGCGCAGCCGAACGCGCGAAGACGAGCGCCATGACCTCGGGACCATCCGCGGCTTCGCGCGGATGCACCGCGCCTGCTACCGCTACGTCTGGGTCGTCCTCGCCAACCTCGGCGTGCCCGAGGCCCAGCTCGACGACGCCCACCAGGAGGTCTTCGTCACCTGCTACCGCCGCCGCGACAGCTACCACGCCGATCGGCCGATCAAGCCCTGGCTCGTCGGGATCGCCCGCCGGGTCGCCTTCCGCTACCGGCGCAGCGAGCAGCGGGCGCAGCGAAAGCACAGCGAGTTCACCCGCGAGCGCGGCGGCCCGCGCAGCGATCTCCGCGGCCAGGTCGAGGCGCGGATCCTCCTCGACCAGGTGCTCGAGCGCCTCGACCCGCAGCGCCGCGAGGTCCTGATCCTCTCGGAGCTCGAGGGGCGGACGGGCCCCGAGATCGCTGAGGAGCTGGGGATCCACCTCGACGCCGCCTACTCGCGGCTGCGCTCGGCTCGCAAGGCGCTGACGCGGGTCTTCACGACGATCGAAGAGGAGCCGCTGCCGCGCGCGGAGGCGCGGCAGGCCTTCGCGGCGCTCCTGCCCCAGCTCGCCCTGCCGTCGGCGCCGCTGCCGTGGATCGCGGCCTGGGGCGCCAAGGCCAAGGCCGCCGCGGGGATCGTCGCGGTCACGGCGATCGCCGCGGTCGCGGCCCCGGCGATCGACCTGTCGTCGCCGGCGACGGCGGCCGCGTCCGGCGGTCCCTCGCGGGCGGGCGTCACGGAGGGCTCCACGGCGGACACCTCGCATATGCGCAGCGTCGACGAGGCGGTCGAGCCGGAGGCGGTCGACGACGACCATGTCTATTCAGACATGTCTGAAGATGAAGGTGGCGCGGAGAGGGCTCTGCGGCGCGCGCCTCGGCGGTCGGCTGCCACTGAACCGACGGGGGGCGAGGCGGCGGAGGCCCTCGCGGAGAGCCCGGACGACGGCGCAGATCCGTCGACCCTCGGCGAGGAGGCGCGCCTCCTCGCGCGGGCCAAGCGGGCGCTCACCCATGGGGCGGCTGCGGACGCCCTCGCGCCGCTCGACGAGCACGCCCGCCGCTTCCGCGACGGACCGCTGGCCGAGGCCCGCGAGGGCCTGCGCATCGACGCCCTCTGCGCGCTCGGTCGCCGCCGCGAGGCCCGGGGGATCGCCGCGGCCCTGCGCCGCGACTATCCGGACTCGAGCCTCGCCTGGCGCCTCGCCGATCCGTGCCCGCTGTCACCCGCCGACGACGGCGGCTGAGGGCCGCGCGGCGACGCCAGCGATCCGCTGCTACGCTCCGTAGATGGGCAAGATCCTCGTCGCCTTCGTCGCGCTGACGGTGATCTTCGGCCTCCTCGAGCGCCGCTATCGCGCGACCTGGCCGCCCGAGGATCCGGCGGATCCCAGCGCCGCCCGCCGCTTCGGCCTGCGCCGCGACACCCGGACCGATCTCATCTACTGGGTCTTCACGCCGCTGGTGACGCGGACGATCACCCTCGGCGGCCTGATCGTCGCGGTCTATCTCCTCGCCCGCGCGAGCGGCCTCGAGGTCGACGCGAGCACCGGCCTCGCCCCCTTCTACGACGGCTCGCGCGTGACGGCGCAGCCGCGCTGGGTCCAGGCGATCGAGGTCCTCGTCCTCCTCGACCTCAGCGCCTACTGGCTCCACCGCCTCTTCCACCGCGGCCGCCTCTGGCGCTTCCACGCCGTCCACCACAGCCCGCGGCGCCTGACCTGGATGTCGTCGGTCCGCCTCCACCCGGTCAACGACCTCCTCCCCCGCGTCGTCCAGGTGACGGCGCTCCTCCTCCTCGGCTTCGACCCGACGGTGCTGGCGGGGGTGGTCCCCTTCACCGGCTTCTACGCGCTCCTCCTCCACGCCCGCGTCCCCTGGGACTTCGGCCGCCTGCGCTACGTGATCGCGACGCCGGCCTTCCACCGCTGGCACCACACCGCCGAGGTCGAGGGGCGCGACAAGAACTTCGCCGGCTTCTTCCCGATCTGGGACCTGCTCTTCGGGACCTTCTACATGCCGGAGGGGCAGCGGGCGCGCCGCTTCGGCGTCGACGACGACGTCCCGGAGGGCTTCCTCGCCCAGCTCGTCTGGCCCTTCCGTCGCCGGCGCGCGGGCGCGGGCGCGCCCGCTGTGGACGAGGCGATGGCTCCCGCCGCGGAGTGACGACGCGCGGCCGGGGGAGCATCTCGGATGTCTAACAGGACAGGTGATTGAGCGCGCTCAGCCGGCGCGCTGGCTGAGGCGCTGGGCGCCGGCCTCGGCGGGCGAGACCGCGTAGATCGCCACAGAGCCCTTGCCCTTGAGCTCGCGGACGCCGACGCGGCGGGTCGCGTAGGCGTCCGGGAGCGCCTCGGCGAGCGCCTCGCTGACGCAGACCTCGCCGGGGAGCCCGTTGCTCTCGATCCGCGCCGCGGTGTTGACGGTGTCGCCCCAGACGTCGAAGGAGAACTGGCGGTCGCCGACGACCCCGCCGACGACCGGGCCGCGGTGCATGCCGATCCGCACGGTCCAGCCCTCGGGGTGGCCGTCGAGCGCGGCGAGGAGGCCGAAGGCGAGCTCGACGCAGCGCTGCGGCGCGTCCTCGGGCGGGTCCATGAGGCCGCCGCAGGCCATCAGGGCGTCGCCGACCGTCTTGATCTTGAGGACCGCGTGCTCCTTGCACAGCTCCTCGAAGCGGATGACCAGCTCCTGCAGCGGGACGAGGATCTCCTCGGGGGGCCGGCCGTCGCAGTAGCGGGTGAAGCCGACGATGTCGGCGAAGAAGACGACGACGTCGGGGTAGCGGCGGGCGCGGACGCTGCCCGAGGTCTGGAGCTCGCGGGCGATCGGCTCGGGGAGGATCGCGCGCAGGAGGCCGTCGGCGCGCTGGATCTCGTCCTCGAGGTGGGCGACGTGGCGGCTCGCCTGCCGCGAGAGCACGCGGTTCTCGTGGATCACGTGGTGGCGGGCGCGGAAGATCACCGGGTTGACGGGTTTTGTCAGGTAGTCGTCGGCGCCTCGCTCGAGGCAGGCGGCGACGCTCGCCGTCGCGTCGATCGCCGAGATGACGATGATCGACGCCCGCGCCGTCGTCTCGCGCGCGCGCAGGTCGGCGAGGAGGTCGATGCCGTTGGCGTCGGGGAGGACGAGGTCGAGGAGGATCAGGTCGTAGCTGCGCGCCGCCGCCTTCGCGCGGCAGGCCTCGCCGGAGGCCGCGAGGTCGACGTCGTAGCCGAGGTCGGAGACCAGGCGGCCGAGGATCTCGCGGGCGATCGGATCGTCGTCGACGATGAGCGCGGCCTCCTGCGCGTCGACGGCGACGAGCGGGCGCCGCGTCGAGCGGCTGGCCTCGGCGGCGACCAGCGCCAGCGGCGAGGCGGCCTGCGCCTCGTCGCGCGCCTCGGCGCTCGCGGCCTCGAGCGCGGCGGTGAAGGAGACCTCGATCTGATCGGCCTCGCGCGAGCTCTCCCAGAGCTGGCCGCCGAGCGTCGAGCAGCGCAGGCGCGCGGCGGCGAGGCCGATGCTCATGCCGGAGACCGAGTGCGGCGCCAGCGAGGAGCCGCCGCGGTGGCGGCCGCGGAGGATGAAGAGGAGGAGCTGCTCGTCGCCGGGGACGCGCTTGACCTCGAGGTCGACGCGCTCTGGGGCGTCCTCCGAGATCACGTACTGGCCGACGCTGACCAGCGTGTCGCGCAGCGCCTCCTCGTGGCCGCGGTAGCGGCGGCTGACCTCGGCGCTGATCGACACGTCGACGCGGAGCTCGTCCGAGCCGCCGGTCATCACCGCCGACGCGCGGCTGAGGGCGTCGGCGAGCTCGAAGGTCCGCTTGCCGGCGGCGCGCGACTGCTCAGCCGCGGTGATCGTGTGGAGGTGGCGGCCGAGCGTGTCGACGAGGTCGAGGACGGCGGCGTCGCCGGAGAGATCGACGATCTCCTCACGGAGCTCGGCGAGGAGCGGGCCGCACTCCGCCTGCATCGTCGCGCTCTGCTCCTGGCGCGCGCGCATCTCGGCCGCGGCGCTCTTGAGGGCGCGCTCGAGTCGCCGGCGGTTGCGGAGGAACTCGCTGCGGTCGCGGACGACGAGGAGGGTCTCGCTCGCGGAGCCGTCCGCCGAGGCGATCGACACCATTCGGAGCTCGACCGGCAGTGGCAGCCCCTCGCGCCGCTGGAGGGTGCCCTCGCGGATCCTGTTCATGCCGCCGACGACGTCGGCCGCGAGGCCGAAGAGGTCGGTCGCCGAGGCGCCGATGAGCGTCCCCGGGTCGGCGCCGACCATCTCGTGGATCCGGCGGTTGGCGGAGATCACCCAGCCCTTGGCGTCGAGGACGACGAGGCCGTCGCGGAGGGCGTTGAAGATGTCGGTGACGTGGCTGCGGGCGAGGGACTCGTCCTTGAGCGCGGCGTGGCTGGCGTGGCTCGAGCGGGTGACGAGGAAGACGAAGAGGCCGCCGCCGAAGAGGATCGAGCCGGTCAGGCCGGCGAGGACGTCCTGGGCGCCGGCGACGACGAGCGCGGCGAGGGCGAGGTAGGACGCGGCGAAGGCGATCATGAAGGCGCGCAGCAGCGACCAGGTCCGCGCGAAGTGGGTCCGTCGGGTCAGCGCGAGGAGCTTGCCGGCGCGGGTCGACGCGAGGAGGAGGAGGACGATCCCGCCGCCGACGAGGGCGAGCGTCAGGAGCTCAAAGGGCCCGATCACTTAACCGCGGCTCCGCGTGAGGGGGAGACGAGGGGGCGGCGCGCTCGATCGTCGCCCGTCAGCGAGGCGAGGGCGCGAAGGGCCTTCGCCCCGGCCTACGAGCGATCCGAGAGCCGGCACGAGCAACACCCGAGTATCCCACAGAGCGCCGCGAGAACGCCGCACCAGGCGCTTCGGCCAGGTCGGGTCGGGCTCGCCGAGATCGCAGAGAGCAGCGCAGGCAATCGCGACGATTACGTCGTTCGCGGCGCCGAGTGTCCGGGGTGGGCGCGTCCGGAGCGGGCGCGCGTGCCCGCGCGCAGCGGCGTCGTGCGGAGGTCGTCCGCTGTCGCCCGGGGCAGATCTTCGGCCTCGCGCGGGGGAGTTGCCCCGCGCGAAAGGCGGCGGCTCTCGCGGCCTACGAGGCCGAGGCGGGCTCGCGCGGGACGACGGAGCGGCGCAGCGAGCCGTCGGCGAAGGCGTCGAAGCTGCGGTTGCCGAGCCAGCGCTCGATCCCCTCGGCGTCCGGGTGGTTCTTCGGGATCACGTTGTAGAGGTAGTTGAAGCCGCGGCTGCGCGCCTCGTCCTCGAGGTGGGTGAGGATGAAGGTGCCGACGCCCAGGCGGCGGCGCTCCGGATCGACGAAGAGGAGGATCTCCGCGTCGCCCCAGGTCGAGTCCATCCAGCCGTAGCCGACGATCGCCCCCTCGGCCTCGACGCGCCACCAGTCGCCGGGGATCAGGTCGCCGGCGGCGAAGCGCGAGAGCTTGTCGGCGCCGAGGGTCCCTGGCGGCGCGGCGCCGATCAGGCGGGCCTTGTCGGCGTCCCATTGGGGCGGGGTCTCGTGGATCCACTGCAGGTTCATCGGGCGGCGCTCCTTCCCCTCGAGGCGTGATCGTCCGCCGATCCCGCGATCGAGGCAGGCAGAGGATCGGGCGGCGATCGAAAACGGTCAACCGGGGCGCAAGGTTCGCGCTGCGGGGGGCCTCGCGCGGTGTTCGCGCGAACTCACGCTGCGTCCTTCGGCGACGCGCGAGCGAGCGCCCCATCGGCGGCCCGCGGACCGTATGCTTCCACGGGAGTTCGTCATGCCCAGCTACATCGCCAAGACCGCTTGCATGATCATGGCCGGAGGCAAGGGCTCGCGCCTCGGGCCGCTGACCAGCCACCGCGCCAAGCCCTCGGTGCCCTTCGCCGGCCGCTACCGGATCATCGACTTCGTCCTCTCGAACTTCCTGAACTCGGGGTACCGCCGCCTCTACGTGCTCACGCAGTACATGGCGAGCTCGCTGATCAAGCACATCAACCGCAACTGGCACCTCGGCGGGATCAGCCAGTACATCGAGATCGTCCCGGCGCAGATGCGCATGGGCGAGCACTGGTACCGCGGCACCGCCGACAGCATCTACCAGAACCTCAACCTCGTCCGCGACTCGCGGGCCGAGCACGTCGCGGTCTTCGGCGGCGACCACATCTACAAGTTCGCGATCGATCAGATGGAGGCCGCACACATCGACATGGAGGCCGACCTCACGGTCGCCGCCTTCCCGGTGCCCAAGGAGCAGGCCCACCACTTCGGCGTCATCCAGATTGACGACGGCGGGCGGATCGTCGGCTTCCAGGAGAAGCCGAAGGAGAACGCCAAGACGATCCCCGGGCGCCCCGACTGGTGCCTGGTGAGCATGGGCAACTACTTCTTCCGCTCCGAGGTGCTCGCCGAGGTCCTGACCGAGGACGCCAACCTCCAGGACTCGGCCCACGACTTCGGCAAGAACGTGATCCCGAAGATGGTCGCCGACGGCCGTCGGGTCTTCATCTACGACTTCGGCCAGAACACGATCCCCGGCGAGCCCGAGAGCGCCGCCCCCTACTGGCGCGACGTCGGCACGATCGAGAGCTACTTCCAGGCGAACATGGAGGTGCGCTCGCGGCTGCCGGCGATCAACCTCTACAACCGCCAGTGGCGGATCCGGACGGCGCAGCGCGACTACCCGCCGGCCCGCTTCGTCCGCCACGGCGACTCGCCCTCGGCCGACATCGATGACTCGCTGGTCTGCGAGGGGTCGATCGTCTCGTCGGCGGCGCTGCGCCGCGTCGTCCTCGGCTACGACACCTACGTCCACGCCGGCTCGGACGTCGAGGACTCGGTGATCCTCTCGGGCTGCAACATCGGCGCCGGCGCGCTGATCCGCCGGGTGCTGATGGACAAGAACTGCTCGGTCGAGCCCGGCGCCGAGATCGGCCAGGACCCGGACGCCGACCGCGAGCGCTTCCCCTTCGTCACCGACTCGGGGATCGTCGTCCTGCCCAAGGGGACACGCGTCCCCGCGCGCGGGCCGATCGAGCTGGCCTACGACATGGACTTCCTGATCCGCCGCGACCCCGCGGTCGGCCCGGCGCTCCACAAGTTCGACGGGCGCTACACGATCTCGAAGCGCGAGCGCCACTCGTTCGAGTCGTCGGGGCCGCGGTACACGAAGTACAGCGGTCACGGGCGCTGAGGTCGGGCTCTCGGCGCGGGCGCTACTGCGCGGGGGCGTCGCCGTCCGCGGCGCTCGCGGTCGGCTCCGCCGCCTCGCCCGCGCAGAGGAGCCCGCGCGGGTAGGCGATCCAGTCCTCTTGGCGGGTGATCCTCCCGGTCGCGTCGAAGGTCAGGAGGATCACGAAGTCAGTCGCCCCGTAGCTCGCGCCCTGCCAGCGAAACGGCAGGAATTGGCCGCGCAGCGCCGCTCGCGGGCCGTCGATCGTCCGGGCGTCGACGCGCAGGACAGGGCCGCTCGGGTCGACGAGCTCGAAGCCAGGCGCGTCCCAGTCGTAGAACCCGGCGATCGCCGCGGGCCCGACGAATCGCAGGCCGAGCAGCGTGTCGACGAGCACGCCGTCGTCGCGGAATTGCGAGGCGAACGCCTGCATGTCCCGACGGGCAGCATAGAGCCCGATGAAGCGGTCGACGGCGGCGTCGACGAGCGACGCGGGCTCGGGCTCGGGCAGCGCCGGCGTCGGCGAGGTGCGGGCGCAGGCGACAGACAGGGCGAGGCAGAGGGCGGTCGTCGCAGCGCCGCTGCGGAGGGGGAGCTGCGCGCTGGGCATGGAGGCGGACTCTACCAGCCTCCGGCGAAAGTCCCGCGCGCCCGCGGCCAGGTGTGTCGGCCGGCGTCGCGGGCTGCTACCGTGGGGTGGCGCCGAGGCTGGCGCGAGGGAGCGCGCGATGGCCAACACGGACGAACTCTTCCCGGTCGACAAGGAGCTCGAGCAGGCGCTCGCGGCCTCGCTCCCGAGCCCCGACGCGCCGCCCGAGGTGCTCCATCGGGCGATGCACCGCGCGGTGTTCTCGGGCGGCAAGCGGATCCGTCCGCGGGTGCTCATCGCCGTCGCCAAGGCCTGCGGCGCCCAAGGGCCGGTGTCGCGGCTCGTCATGCACGCCGCCTGCGCGATCGAGTACGTCCACACGGCGTCGCTGATCCACGACGACCTCCCGTGCTTCGACGACGCCGCCGAGCGCCGCGGCCAGCCGACGCTGCATCGGGTCGTCGGCGAGGCGATGGCCGTGCTCGCCGGCGACGCGCTCCTCGCCCGCGCCTTCGAGGTCCTCAGCGACGGACCGAAGAACCTGTCCGCGCGGGCGCTCCGCCTCGTCAACCTCTTCGGCCGGGCGACGGGGACGACCCACGGGATCATCGGCGGCCAGGGCCTCGAGGAGGAGCTGCTGCAGTCGGGGGCCCGCGACCCTGCGTCGCGCTCGCGGGCGCTGCTCACCCTGCCGCCCGACGACCTCGACCGCTACCACGCGATGAAGACCGTCGCCCTCTTCCGCCTGGCGACGAGCGC
>JAGQIT010000918.1 GCA_020431135.1 Myxococcales bacterium
GCCCGCCGCTCGCCCGCCGCGGATCGGCGAGCCAGCCGTCGACGCGGATCCCGTCCTCGTCGCCGGAGAAGGCGAAGAAGGGCCCCGTCGCCCGCCGCTCGAGGATCTGACCGACGCGCGCGCCGAGCTCCCCCGCCGGGAGGTTGAGGAGCTCGCGGCGGCCGTGGCGGAGAACGAGGTGGACCTCCGGGTGGATCAGGGCGATGCGCAGCAGGGTCTCCGAGCAGTGGCCGACCTCGGTCGCCTCGGAGCGCATGAACTTGCGCCGCGCCGGGACGTTGCTGAAGAGGCCGCGGACCTCGACCTGCGTGCCGGTCGGCATGCCCACGGGCGCCGGCGACGGCGTCTCGCCGGGGATCGTGCGGATCTCGGCGCCGACCTCCGCGTCCTGACGACGGCTGCGCAGGCTCAGGTGGGCGACGGCGGCGACGCTCGCTAGCGCCTCGCCGCGAAAGCCCAAGGTCTGGATGTCGACGAGATCCTCGGGGCCGCGGACCTTGCTCGTGCCGTGGCGCATGATCGCGATCGGCAGGTCCTCGGGGTGGATGCCGGCGCCGTTATCGAGGACGCGGATCGACTCGAGGCCGCCCTTCTCGAGCTCGACGTCGACCCGGGTCGCGCCCGCGTCGATCGCGTTCTCGACCAGCTCCTTGACCACCGAGGCCGGGCGCTCGACCACCTCCCCAGCGGCGATCTGATCGGCGAGGGCGGCGTTGAGAACGCTGATGCGGGCGCTGGTCAGCGGCGGGGTCTGCTGTCGGGCCACGGCCACACGGCAAGGTAGGCCGAGGCGAGGCGCGGAAGCAAGCATCGCCCCGCGGTGGCCCGCAGGTGGGCCAGGGTCGCCGATCTACGGGCCACCGCGGAGCCCGCGCCCGCACCGCCTCCGCGTCCAACGCGCACCCCATCCCGCCGACGCCGACGCGCGCCTATAGTCACTGACCCCGATGCGCTCCCTCACCTACTACGTCGCCGCCTCGATCGACGGCTACATCGCCGGCCCGGAGCACCAGATCGACGCCTTCGAGTTCAGCCCCGAGCTCGCCGCCCACATCGTCGAGCGCTACCCGGAGACCCTGCCCGCGCCGGCCCGCGCTCACCTAGGGATCGCCGACGCGGCCAACGAGCGCTTCGACGCCGTGATCATGGGCCGCCACACCTACGAGATCGGCGTCCGCGCCGGTCTGACCAGCCCCTACGGTCACCTCGAGCAGGTCGTCGCCTCGACCACCCTGACGGCGACCGACCCGGCCGTCCGCGTCGTCGACGACCCGCTCGCCGCCGTCGACGCCCTCAAGGCCGGCGACGGCCTCGGCCTGTGGCTGTGCGGCGGCGGCTCGCTCGCAGCGGCGCTCGCCGATCGCATCGACGCCCTCATCATCAAGCGCCAGCCCCTGGTCCTCGGCGCAGGTCGGCCGCTCTTCGCCGGCGCCTACGCGCCGCGGCGCTTCGAGCTCACGGGGCGCGAGGCGGTCGGCGCTGTGACGATCGAGACCTACCGCCGGGCCGCGATCAGTCGGTGACGACCCGGTTGCGCCCGCCCTCTTTGGCCTTGTAGAGGCGGGCGTCGGCGGTCTTGATCAGGTCGTCGGCGTTGGCCAGCGTCGGGCTGAGCTCGGCGACGCCGACCGAGATGGTCACCGGGATGTGACGCCCCTCGAAGACGAAGCGGGTGTTCTCGACGAGGGCGCGGACCTTCTCGGCCATCACGCCGGCGCCCTTGAGGTCGATCTCGGGGAGGATGATCGCGAACTCCTCGCCGCCGTAGCGGGCGACGACGTCGACCTTGCGCGCCCGATCGCGGACCAGCGTCGCGATCTCGCGGAGGACGTAGTCGCCGGCGCGGTGGCCGTAGGTGTCGTTGCACGCCTTGAAGTGATCGATGTCGAACATCACCAGGGCGAGCGGGCGATCGTAGCGGCGGGCCCGGCTGAGCTCGCGATCCAAGGTCTCGACGAAGTAGCGCTTGTTGAAGATCTGGGTGAGGCCGTCGACCGTCGACAGGCGATAGATCTCCTCGTGGTAGCTGCTCTCGATGTTGTCGCCGGTGAGGAACTTGAAGATCGACCGGCCGATCTTGATGAGGTCGCCGTCCTTGAGCCAGGCCTCGTGGACCTTGTGATCGTTGACGTAGGTCCCGTTGGTCGACTCGTTGTCGCGGATCCTGACGCCGTTATCGTCGGTGTGGAGGGTCGCGTGGGTCCGCGAGACGGAGTCCTGCGAGACGCAGATGTCGTTGATGGTCGCCCGACCGATCGTCATCTCGCGGCCGTGGATGTTGTATTTCCGGCCGAGCTCCGCGCCGTAGATCACGACGAGGCAGGCGTCCTTCTTCTGCCGACCCGAGCCCGTGTCATCGGACTTGTTGATAACGGTGACAATCGTCTCGTCGCGCATAGTCGAGAACGGGGCCGGGCTGTCTTCCCCGGCGTCCAAACTTACCAGACCTCCGCCCGGAGCGTCCGCTGCCCCGACAACCGAGTGCGCGCTTGTGCTGCGGTGTAGGGGAGACGCGCGCTCGCGCTCACCTGCGCGGCGCCTCGATCGGCGGCGTCACCGTCAAGCGCCGCGGCGACCGTCGCAACGACTCGGAGTCGCCGCGTTTTTGACCGCATCGGAGGGGCGCTGCTATCACCCAGGGGAATGTCTGCCCCCCCACGCCGGTTTGGCGGCATTGGCGCGCTCTTCTTCATCGCTTCGCTCGGGGCGATCGCTTACTACGTTCAGCAGCAGGAGATTCCCGCGGAGCGCGACCTTGTCCGCGCGAGCGCGACGGTCGTCGCCGAAGAGAAGCCCCAAGAAGAGCACGTCGACGCCCTCCCCTGGCGCGATCGCCTCGATCTGACCGCGGCGACGCTGGTCCCGCTCGGCGCCGCCGCGCCGGCGCCCGGGGATCCCGCGGGCGGCGATGCAGACGCCCCCGCGATCGATCCCGCGTCGAGCCGGATGGTCCAGGAGCTCGGCGACGGCCACCGCATCCTCTACACCATCGATCCCGTTCTCCAGGACACCGCGCTGCAGATCTTCCGCGGCCGCGAGGTCCCCTACGCCGGCGCCGTGATCCTCGACGTCCGCGACAACGCCGTCTTGGCGTTCGCCGGCCACTCGAGCATGGACGCCCAGGTCGATCCCCTCGAGATCCTGACGACCGCCTGGGCCCCGGCGGCCTCGACCTTCAAGCTCGTCACCGCGGCCGCGCTCCTCAAGAACAAGCGGGCCAACGGCAAGACCAAGGAGTGCTTCTCCGGCGGCCTCCACGGCCTCACCGACGAGATGCTCACCGACAACCCGGCCCGCGACACGCGCTGCGAGAGCCTGTCGTCGGCGATCGCCCACAGCCACAACATCGTGATGGCGAAGCTGGCGCTCAAGCACCTCGACAGCCAGGCGCTCCTCGACGCCGCCAAGTCCGTCGGCTTCGAGCGCGACATCCCCTTCGAGCTGCCGATCGAGCGGAGCCCGGCGCACATCCCCGCCGAGCCGCGCGAGCGGGCGAAGGTCGCGGCCGGCTTCTGGCACGTCGACATGAGCCCGATCCACGGCGCCCTGATGGCCAGCGTCTTCGCCCGCGGCGGCGTCTACCAGCCGCCGCACCTCGTCGCCCAGGTCCTCGGCCCCGACGGCAGCGATCGCACGCCGCAGCTCCCGGACATCGAGCGCACCCTGCCCAAGGAGGCCGCCCGCGCGGTCGGCTCGATGATGGTCGGCACGACCACCGAGGGCACCGCCCGCAAGTCGTTCAAGGACAACAGCGGCGTCCCCTACATCAACGGTGTCAAGGTCGCCGGCAAGACCGGCAGCCTCACCGGCAAGAAGGCGCCGGCGCTCAACTACAACTGGTTCGTCGGCTACGCGCCGGCCGAGAACCCCGAGATCGCCTTCGCCGTGCTCCTCGCTAACGAGCCGAAGTGGCGGATCAAGGCGCACTACGCCGCCCGCCGCCTGGTCCAGGTCTACTTCGAGCGCCGCGACGCGATCCGCGAGCACAGCAGCGCGCGCCTGACCAGCGACGGCCGGGTGATGCTGCCGCAGAGCGAGGCCAAGGCCGCCCCCGTGGTCGCCCAGGCCGCGCCGACGCCGAGCGCCGATCCGAGCCAGGGATCGAGTGAGCCGGCGACCGAGACGCTGCCGCCGCCCCCGAAGCCCGCGCCGTCCCGCGACGACGACCTGCCGCCGGTCCCCGGCCCCGTCGCCAAGGGGACCAACCCGCTGCCGAGCCAGGGCTAGCGACCGCCGCCTCCTGCCGGCCCCTCCGCGACGTCGCGCGTCGCGCGAGGGGTCGCGGTCGTTTGGGGGCGCTGCGGCCCCG
>JAGQIT010000919.1 GCA_020431135.1 Myxococcales bacterium
CCGCCGGCGAGCTCGAGGGTGGCGATGTCGCCGACGCTGACCAGCGCGCTCCAGAGGGCGGCGCTCGCCAGCGTCGGCCGCAGGAGCGGGAGGGTGATCGTCCGCCAGCGGGTCCAGGGGCCGGCGCCGAGATCGGCGGCCGCCTCGAGCCAGCGGGGATCCAGCGCCCGGAGGCGGAGGAGCACGAGGAGCGCGGCCAGGGGGAGGGCGCCGGCGAGCTCGGCGAGGGCGACCGCGAGGGCGCCCGGCGCAAGCCCGAGGCCGAGCACCCCGAGCGCGCGGGCGAGCGGCGAGATCAGGAAGAGTGCGAAGAGGAGCGGCGCCGGCAGGGCGCGGGCGAGCGGGTAGGCGCCGGCGCAGGCGAGGAGGGCGACGGTCGCCGCGAGGGCGAGCGAGCGGCCGCTGGTCCAGGTGCCGGTGACGGTCGCGACGAGGGCCGCGCCGTCGCCGCTCCAGGTCTGGACGTCGGCGCCCGTCAGGACGCGGAGGTTCCCGTCGGCGCCGAAGGCGAGGTCCTGCCCACCGCTGCCGAAGCTCCCGAGCAGGTTCGGGCCGGTGAGGGCGTAGCGGTAGACGCCGTCGGACTGGAGGCTGTACACGACGCCGCCGGGGCCGATGACCATGGCGGTCGGGTCCATCGAGCCCTCGGAGAAGTTGGCGCTGCCGCCGCCCGCGAGGGTCTTCCGGCGGATCTGGTCGGTCTTGCCGAAGTAGACGTGGGAGCCGCTGACGGCGAGGGCCGCCGTGGTGCCGCCGGTCGCGAACTCGGTGAGCTGGCTCGAGGCGTAGGTGCGGAGCGGGTTCTCGCAGGCGCCGCCGGCCGGGTTGCAGAGGTCGGCCGTGCACTGGTCGCCGTCCGAGCAGTCGCGCGGCGTGACGTCGGCGCAGGCGCCGGCGACGCACGTGTCGAGGACGGTGCAGTCGAGACCGTCGGAGCAGCCGAGCGGCTCCCAGAAGATCTCGATGGCGTGGGCGCTGGCGTCGGCGACGTAGACGCGGCCGGCGTCGTCGACGGCGAGGTTGAAGGCGTCCTGGAGCTGGCCCGCCGCGAAGATCCCGCCGGGCTGGAGGTCGGCGCTCAGGCGCTGGAGTCGCTTGTTCGAGCGGTCCACCACCCAGAGGTTGCCGCCCCGGTCGAAGGTGAGCCCGTCGTGGTTGTCGAACTGGCCGGGATCGGTGCCCTGAGAGCCGACGGTCCCGAGGAGGACGCCGGTCGGGCTGTACCAGCGGAGGGTGTAGAAGCCGTAGACCGCATAGACGTCGCCGTTGTCCGCGACGGCCACGCCGTAGACGCTGTCGGGGCCGGAGCCGATGGCGCGGACGAAGGTCCCGTCCGGCTGCCACACCGAGACGCGCTTACCGAGCTGCTCGCCGACGTAGACGAGGCCGTCGTGGAAGTCGATGCCGCGCGGGAGGTTACCGGTGGTGAACTTGCGGACGAACGCGCCCTCGAGCGTGAAGACGTCGACGCGGTTGTTGCCGTAGTCCGCGACGAAGAGGAGGCCGTTGTCGCGGTCGATGGCGAGGTCCCGCGGATCGTAGAGCTGTCCATCCGCTGTCCCATAGCCTCCCCAGCCGCGGAGCCAGCTCCCAGCGGGGTCGTAGACGTCGATGCGGTCGTTCGCGAGGTCGGAGACGTATAGGTTGCCGTCGGCGTCGAGCACGACGCCGTGAGGGGCGGGCGTCGACGCCGGCGCTGGCGCCGCGGCGCTCAGGTCGATGGTCGCGTAGACGGTGTCGGCCTCGCCGGGGAGGCTCCCGCTGCAGGTGCCGCCGCCGCAGGTGTCGTCGACGGTGCAGGCGTTGCCGTC
>JAGQIT010000920.1 GCA_020431135.1 Myxococcales bacterium
CCAGAAGCCGCGCATGTTGAGGGTCTCGAGCGCCTGGCCCGGGAGCCAGAAGGCGGCGTGGCTCGGCTCCTTGCCGGGCTCGGGGTTCTGGTCGATGGCGAAGACCCAGAGCTGCTTGACCGAGTTGCTCCCCCCGGTCAGGCGGTTGCCGTAGGTGCGGCGCGAGGTGAAGACGACCCAGCTGTAGCCGCCCGACGACAGCGGCGCGAAGGTCGGCTCGTAGTTGTAGCTGTGGTCGCGCTCGCCGGCGGGGAAGGGGTAGACGTCGCCGTTGACGTTCTCGAGGCG
Source organism: Myxococcales bacterium (assembly GCA_020431135.1). Classification (GTDB taxonomy): domain Bacteria; phylum Myxococcota_A; class Polyangia; order Nannocystales; family Nannocystaceae; genus JADJRG01. Next base: position 289 of record JAGQIT010000920.1, read on the forward strand.
GTACTCGACGCCGGGCTCGTCGACGCTGGCGAGGTAGAGGTCGGCGCGGCTGAGGCGGGTGTCGAGCGAGTTCGGGTACTGCCCGCGGTGGTAGACGATCCACTTGCCGTCGGGTGAGACGCTCGGGAAGGTGATGCCGTTGAGCGCCGGATCGGCGCCGGCGTCGACCAGCGGGATCGGCCCCGTGGCGACGACGTTGACCGCGTCGTAGAGGTAGTAGACGAGGCCGAGGGTGTTGTGGTCGACGGCCGCGATCAGCGAGCCCTCGGGCGAGAACGCCGGCATGTTGAGCTGGATCCCCTCGAGCCCGGTGTTCTCGAGCTTGGCGCCGGTGATCGCGTTCCACATCCCGTCGCTGCCGCCGGGCGGTCCGGGGAGCGGCGCGGCGTTCTCGACGACCACCTTGCCGTCGGGCGAGATCGCCGGCATCGCCCAGTTGCGCACCGGCTTGCCGACGTCGGGGAGGCTGAGCACCTGGACGTTGTTGGAGAGGTCCCAGGTCGACGGCGAGATGTCGCCGCCGATGATCATCGTGTTGCCGTCGGCCGACACCGAGTGGCAGGTCGAGCAGCCGTTCTGGCCGCCGTCGGCGAGGAAGTCCTCGGGGGCGTCGGCGCCGGGGTTGATCCGGAGGACGCGGCCGAGGTTGTTGGCCCAGTAGTAGACGCTGCCGTCGAGCGCCCCGTTGGCGATCTTCCAGCTGTGGTCGATGACGATCTTCGCCGCCTGCTCGCCGCTCTTGAGGCGGGCGACCGTCAGGTTGACGTCGCCGCCGGCGACCGTCGCCGTGACCTTCTGCCACAGCGCCGGGTCGATGAGGAAGCGCGACGGCGGGTCCGCCTTGAGGAAGACCTGGACGTCGAGGTAGTCGTTGTGCAGGCGGATCAGGTACTTGTCGTCGACGCCGCCGCCGTCCCACATCATCTCCGGCGCCCGCAGGTCGATCGGGTAGACCATGCGGTCGTAGGGGTAGAGCCAGGCGATCTCGCCGTCGAGCTCGTCGGCGCCGAGGAGGAGCTCCTTGTCCGTCGGGTCGAGGGGCTCCCCGGGCTCGACGATCTCGGTGAGGATGACGTTGAGGGTGCCGACCGCCGACGTGCCGGCGTAGATCGCGGTGACGTCGGTCGAGCCGCCCTTCGCCCCGAGGCCGCCGGCGAGGCCGTTGGGGTCGATGTTGGCGAGCCCCGGCGTGCCGAGGTTCCACGAGGCCATCACCGACTCGCCGCCGTAGAGGGCGTCGAAGTCGACGGTCTCGGAGACGCCGTTGGTGACGAAGATCGTCGCCTCCTCGGGGGTGATCTCGAGGGGGATGACGGGCTCGCCGGTGGTGTCGGTGTCCGTGTCGGTGTCCGTCTCGGCGGCCGTGGTCGACGTCGACGAGCTCGCGCTGCCGCCCGTCTCCTCGGCGGTCGTGCTCGCGTCGGCGGTCGTCGAGCCGGCCGAGGTCGCGTCGCTCACTCCGGACTCGCTGGCGGTCGCGGCCGAGTCGGCGGTGTCGCGGCCGCTGTCGTCACCGCAGCTTGCGAGGGCGAAGAGCCCCGCCGCGGCGACGGGGAGGAGCGGAGTGAAGGCCCGGAGGCGGAGCGAATACGTCATATGCACCTCAGGCGTCGAGCATCGCGCGATACGCGGCCTCTGGAAAGGGGGGGAGCCCTTGGGGGGTCTCCATGGGAATTGTCCGGGGGGCGCGCTATCGAGGGGGGCATTCCCCGGGAGTTGCACGTGCGTCCGACGCGCGGGGCTGTTCTCAGCCCGAGCGCGATCGGGTCTGCGGCGTGAGCACGTCCCCATCCCGGACGAGGGATCGCGCGCCGCCGGCGGTCGATGTCGCCGCGTCGCGTGGACGTGACCTTCGGTGCAGCGGCTGCGCTCGCCCGCGCGCTCGCGTCGACCCCGACGGCCCCGCCGAAACGCGTAGTAGAGCCGGAACAGCGGCGTCTCGTCGAGACCCTCGGGGCCGACGATCGCTGCGCGCGACGACACGGGACTCTCGCCGCGGGCTGCCGGCGCGCGCGCGGTGACGCTGCGACGAGCGCGGCGCGGCACGGTTCCGCGCCGCACATCGGCAGACATGTACACATTCGGGGTCAGCGATTTGCGGACAAAGAGGCGCGGGAGCGCGAAGCTGTCACTGCTGTATGCGCATATACGTACAGCGCTCAAATCGCGCCATGAGCCTGCATCAGCGGGGCGTCACGCGTTGCTCGGCGCGGCGAACTGCGTCGGCGACGGCGCGCGAGCGTCTCCTCATGGCTGATAGACTCGATGCGCATGCGTATCGCTGTCGTCGGGTCGGGGAGCTCGGGGATCGCGTGGGCCTCGGTGCTGCAGCGAGAGGGCCACGAAGTCGTGATCTTCGAGGCGAGCGGGCAGCTCGGCGGGGTCTGGACGCGGACCTACCCGGGCGTCCAGCTGCAGAACCTGTGGACGCACTATCACATCTCGGACTTCCCGTGGCCCTTCCGCCCGCAGGAGCACCCGACCGCCGAGGAGATCCTCCGCTACCTCGAGGCCGCCGTCCGGCACTTCGACCTCGACGTCCGCCTGAACCATCGCGTCCTCGCCCTCGAGGAGCTCGACTCGGGGTGGCGGGTCCGCCTCGCCGTCGACGGGCGCCAGGAGAACGCCGTCGAGGAGTACGACTTCGTCGTCGTCGCGGTCGGCCAATACACGCAGCCGTCGACGACGATCGACCTCCCCGGGAGCGAGCGATTCACCGGAGCGATCATCAGCGAGCGCGACGTCCATGACCTCGACAAGCTCGGCAAGAAGCGCCTCGTCGTCGTCGGATACGGCAAGTCCGCGGTCGACCTCGCCGCCTTCGCGGCGGCCAGGGGGTCGCACGTCGAACACGTGTTTCGCACCCCGCGCTGGCTGCTCCCGCTCCACCTCGGGGGGCTCGTCCACTACACATTCGCGATCTTTAACCGCGTCAATTCGGTGATGATCCCGTGCTGGGCCCAGCCGAGCGCCGGCGAGCGCTTCCTGCACGAGCGCCTCTCCTTCGTCGTCCGCGGCTTCTGGGCGGCGATCAGCGGGCTCCTCCGGGTCCAGCTCATGAGCGCGAGCGTCGGCAGCGGCGCCGCGGGCCGCTCGCGCCTGCGTAAGCTGCTCCCCTCGCACACGCTGATCTCGGACATGCGCTCGGCCGCGGCCGTCGCCCCCACCGGCTACTACCGCGCCGTCGCCCGCGGCGAGATCACCCCGCACCGCGCGACCGTCGTCGGCATGAGCGAGGGCGGCGTTCTCCTCGACGACGGGCGCGAGCTCCCCTGCGACACGCTCCTCCTCTGCCTCGGCGCGAGCTCGCCGCGCTTCCCGTTCATGCCCGAGCGCTATCGTGCGCTCCTCGAGTCGGAGCCCGACGGCGTCCAGCTCTATCGCCATATCCTCCACCCTCGGATCCCGCGCCTCGCCTTCGCGGGGTTCAACCACGGCTTCCTCCACGTGCCGGCGGCGGAGGTCGGGGCGCTGTGGATGAACGCGGTGCTGCGCGGCGACCTCGAGCTCCCGAGCGTCGAGGCGATGGAGGCCGCGATTGCACATATCCGGGGCTGGAAGCGTCAACATATCAATTTCGAGCCGTCGCGCTCGTGCGCGATCAACACGCGCTTTCATCAGTACCTCGACATCCTGCTGCACGAGCTCGGGCTCAACCATCGGCGAAAGTCCAACCCGCTCGCCGAGCTCTTGGTCCGCTACGAGGCGGCGGACTACGCCGGGTTGATCGACGAGTACCGGGCGGCGCGAGCGGCCGCCGGCGGCCCGCGCAAGGTCCTCGACGTCGCGACCTGAGCGGGCGCCGGCGATCACGGCGGCGCTCATCGAGCGCAGGCCGACGCCGCGTCTGCGGCTCCG
>JAGQIT010000921.1 GCA_020431135.1 Myxococcales bacterium
AGGCGTCGCCGTCGTCGCAGCCGCCGTCGCAGGGCAGGCACTCGAGGCCCGCGCCGCCGCAGGCGTCCATCAGCCAGACGTCGCCGTCGTGGCAGGCGGCGCCGACCGGCGGGCAGTCGGGGGCGGCGTCGGGCGTCGAGGAGGGGCTCGGCGCGCGCCGTGATACCGGCGGCGTCCGCTCGGGCGCGGCGCTCCGGCCCCGCGCCGGCTCGCGCTCGAGGAGCATCACGACCGCCGCGACGACGAGCCCGAAGGTCACGAGGACCAACGCGAGCCGGCCCCTCGCTTGCCACGGCGACGCCACCTCCGAGAGCGTAGCGCGCGGGCGCTCCGAGGTGGCGAACGAGGTCGCAGGGGCGGTGTGTTGAGGTGTCGCGGCGCGACCGAGGGCGTCTTGCGAGGACCGCGCGCCTGCGCATGTCCGCGTCGACCGGGTCGTCGCGGCGGATCGTCGGAGCCGTCCGCCGGCCGCTCGTGGGGGCGCGTGGCCAGGCCTCAGGCCCGCAGCTGGTCGGTCGCGATCACCCAGGCGCAGACCACCCGCGCGCTGGCGAAGGCCTCGTCGCTCGGCGCGTCGCCGACCCAGAGATCGACGCTCGCGTCGCTGGCGGAGCGGACCTCGAGGGCGATGAGCACCGCGCCGTCCGCCTCGAGGGCGTCGGCGATCGCCGCGTAGGTGACGCGCTCGGGCAGCGCCGTCGGGACCATGCGCAGGAGGCTCTGCCCCCACGGCCCGAGGAGCTCGGCGTAGACCGCGTCGAAGCTCGGGACGATCACCGACTGGTGGAGGAAGAGGGCGCGCAGCGCCTGCGTCGACAGGATGCGGATGGCGTCGCCGTGGCGCTCCGCGAAGTGCTGACGCAGGCGGCGGGCGAGCTCGGTGTCGAAGAGCTCGGCGACGACCCGCGGCCGCCGGTGCTCGCGGCCGCAGGCGCGATCGCTGCGCTCGGTGTGGGCGAAGAGCGCCTCGAGCTTCATCAGCGCCTTGGCGATCCGGGCGTCGGCGTCGTGCCCCGTCGACAGGAAGGCGACGACGTCGACGCCGGCGGCGTGGCCGAAGTCGTTGGGGAGGCTGACGAGGCGGCGCGACGACGTGAAGTCGCCGACGGCGACCTGAATCCGCCCGAGCAGGCGCTCCTCGTCGGCGCGGCGGCCTCGCAGCGCGCCGTCGTCGTCGACCGTGAAGACGCCGTAGCGCTCGGAGAGGAGGCCATTACGGACGAGGTTGGTGCGCGCGTCGAAGTCGTCGAGGGCGGCGGCGCGGGCCCGCTCGTCGTCGACGAGGATCAGGATCTCCGCCGCCGGCTCGGCGATCACCAGGGCCTCGACGAGGGAGACCGTCGCCGAGCGGAAGCCGCAGATCAGGATCCGCCTCAGCGGCAGCGGGGTCGCGCGATCGAAGCGGGGGGGCGGCGCCGCGTTCTCCTCGGCGGTCGGCTCGGCGACGGGGGGCGGCGCGGCGCCGGCGCTGCGCAGGTGCTCCGAGAAGTCGCGGACGACGGCGAAGTTCGCGGCGAGGGCGACGAAGCCCCGGCACGGCGCCGGCGCGCGCACGCGGTCGTCGCCCCGCGGGTTTATCCGCACCTCGACGTCGAGCTCGTGGAGGTTGTCGGCGCCCGGCTTGACCAGGAGCCCGAGCGGGACGAGCTGCTGGCCGCGGCTGTGGCCGACGACGTGGTCCATCGCCGCCGACGACTCGGCGGGGATCGGCGGCGGCGTGTCGCAGCGGTAGGCGAGGCCGGGGACGTCGAAGTAGCAGGTGTAGAGCTCGTGGCCGTGGCTGGCGAGGAGCTGGTTGAGGAGGCGCGTCGCCGTCGGCCGGCGGATCGTCGCCGCCATCACGAGGGCGAGGAGGCGCTCGCTCGGGACGATGAAGGCCCGCGACTCGGAGCCGGCGATCGCCGCCCGCGCGGCCGGGATCGCGCTCTCGTCGAGGATCTCCGCGATCAGCAGCTGCGGACGATCGCCGCGGCGGCGGTCGTCGGCGCGCTCGACCAGGGTCAGCAGCGTCTGCAGGGTCTCGGCGTCGGGGTCGGGCGCCTCGAGGTTGGCGAGGAGCATCACCCGCTGGGCCGCCGCCATGTCGGTGCGCTTGAGGAGCGCCTCGTCGTCGGCGGTCCACGGCCGGTAGACGACGTGCGCGAGGTCGGTGCCGCGGAGGAAGTCCGGCGGATCGTGATCGTGGCCGACGACGAGGTAGCGCCGGCCGCGGACGCCGCGCTTGGTGTTGTGGACGAGCTGGCGCAGCCACTCGCGCGACAGCCGGCCCTCGGGGACGAGCTTCTTATAGTAGCGGCTCAGCTCGTGGAGCAGGCGGCGCGTCGACGGCGTGATGTTGACGATCACCGTGTGCCCGCGCAGCCCCGGCTCGCGCAGGTTGCTCAGCTCCATCAGCTCGCGGACGACGTCGGTGCCGAGGCCGATCAGGAACGAGATCAGAAACAGGCCGAAGACCGTCAGGCCGAGGCTGACGGCCATCGCCGTCACCTCGATCGGCCCCGAGATCATGTTCCCCGGGTCCTGGATCTGGCGGAACGCCCACCACAGCAGCGTGAGGAAGTGGCGGTCCTGCTTGTCGAGCTCGCCGTCGTCGTTGAAGTCGACCGCGGTGTGCGACGACTCGGCGACGTTGTCGATGATCACCGCGCCGGTGAACGACAGGGCGAGGACGAAGACGCCCATGAGAACGACCTGGCGCGCGCGCTCGCGGCGGGAGAGCACGAGCCAGATGTCGCGGGCGAGCGGCGCCCAGTAGCCGATCAGCAGGAGCATCCGCGTCAGGCGGAAGATCCGGAGGAAGCGGTTGGTCTCGGCGCCGTCGGCCTCGATCGGCAGGAAGGAGAGGAGGGCGAGGAGGTCGAGGAGGAGGAGGGCGAACGCCCCGAGCGACGGGACCCGCCAGCTCCGGCGCTCGCTCGGCGCCTCGGGCTCGCTGTCCTCGGGATCTGCGCGGAAGACCAGGAAGAGGCGGAACGCGAACTCGAGGCCGAAGACCAGGAGGAAGAGCTCGTCCCAGGCGTCGACCCACTCGTAGGGGAGGAGGCTGAGGATGATGCACGCGCTCAGGAAGAGGCGGATCTCGAAGCGTCCCAGCAGCGACTGGAGGGCCTCGGCGAGCGACGCGAGCGGCGGCAGAGCCACGGTCGCGGATCATAGTGCCCCGCCCCGGCCGACGGGAAGGCGGGCGCGGAATTCACCGCCTCCGCCTTGTCGGCGCGGCGGCGGCGGTGTAGAGCGCGGCGATGGCCCTCCTCTTCTGCCACGGCCTCGAGAGCGGCCCCATCGGCCGCAAGTCCCAGGCGCTCCTGGACGCCGGCTACACGGTGCGCGCGCCCGACTGCCGCGGCTTCGATCTCGGCGCCCGCGTCCGCGCGATCACGGCGGCGATCGTCGCGGAGCCGCGGCCGCCCGTGATCGTCGGCTCGAGCTTCGGGGGGATCGCCGGCCTCCTCGCCGCGCTCGCGGCCGCCGATCAGGGGATCGTCGTCCCGTCCCTCGTTCTCCTAGCGCCAGCCCTCCACCTGCCGCTCGACGGGGCGCTCGACCGACCGCTCGCTCCGCCCGCGCCGACCTCGATCCTCCACGGGCGAGGCGACACGATCATCCCGATCGAGGTCTCGCGGCGCTTCGCCGCCGAGCACGGCGCCCGCCTGATCGAGGTCGACGACGACCACCGCCTCGGCCGCTCGCTCGCTCACGTCCTCGAGCTCGTCGCCGCCGCGCCGGGCGTCGATCCACCTCGCGGCTGAGCGATCGGCGGCGAAGCTCCGCCCGACCGCGCGGCCGAGGCTCGCCGGAGAGGAGGAGGTCCACACGGGCGCTGAGCGCCGCGGATGGGGGTCTGGGACCCCGCTGAGGCCTGCTTTGGGGGGATCGTCGCGGCTTGCCTGGGCGCTGTCGCGCTGTCTATGCTGACAGGTATGCCCCGGTCGCACCCTCGCCTCGCCGTCGCCGCTGTCGTCTCCAGTCTCTTCGCGGCCGCGGGCTGCTACGTCGGCCCTGGCCTCGGCGCCGCGACGGAGGGGACGGAGACCGGCCTCAGCGGCGACACCGACGACAGCGACGGCTCCTCTGGTGCGAGCGGCGACAGCAGCAGCGGCGACGCGAGCACCGCGGGCTCCGGTGACGGCACCACCGGCGGCGACAGCAACGGCGACAGCGACAGCACCACCGGGGACGTCACCGCGAGCGCCGGCAGCACGACCGGCGACGACTCGGCCGGCAGCAGCACGACCGGCGACAACACGACGACCGGCGACAACACGACCGGGACCAGCACGAGCACGACCACCTCGGGCTCCACCTCGGGGAGCACGAGCACGACCACCGGGGGCATGGGCGCCTATTGCGACGGCGACGACGACTGGATGGGCTCGTGGGCGTCGCTCGAGGAGCAGGTCGTCGAGGTCGTCAACCAGAAGCGCAGCGAGGGGGCTAACTGCGGCAGCGAGGGCTCCTTCGGCGCCGCCGGCCCGCTCGTGATGCACCCGCTCCTGCAATGCGCCGCCCGCATGCACTCGATGGACATGGTCGTCCGCGACTTCTTCAGCCACACCAACCCCGACGGCGAGTCGCCCTGGGATCGGATCGCCAAGACCGGCTACGGCGGCTACGCGAACGCGGGGGAGAACATCGCCGCCGGCTCGGCCACCGCCGCCGCCGTCGTCGATCAGTGGATGAACAGCGACGGCCACTGCGCGAA
>JAGQIT010000922.1 GCA_020431135.1 Myxococcales bacterium
TCCGCCGGACGCGTGGCAGGCGAGCGCGCCGCCGGCCCGCGAAGCGCTGATCCTCCGAGCCGAGCGGCCCGGCGCGCGCGCCGAGCCGCCCGCGCTCTCGCAGAGCGCCCGTGTCCGGGCGCCCGCGACGGACAGCTCGCGCCGCCTCCGGCCGCGAGCGTCACGTGCTCGCGGAGCGCTCCGATCGGGATCTCGCGGAAGGGCTCACGCCGCCTCCCGCAGCGAGCGTCGACTCGAGCTGCGAGCGCGTCGGCAGGGCGCCGCTGGACCGGGCCGCTCCGCAGGGTCGGCGGGCCGCTCCGCGACGAGGTCTGCCCCGCGGGCGCAGCGAGGCGACGAACGCACTCGGCGCACGGAGCCGCAACGCCGACGCGCGGGTCTTCGGGGTCGACGATTGCGACCGAGGACGCGCGCGGCTCCTGCCACTGGCCGCGAGGACGCGCTTCGCCAGCGCCCAAGAACCGTCGTATCCTCGGCCGTGGAGGTGGCGATGCACGCGACGCGACGACGACATCCGGGGGCCGCGAACCACAGCGCTCGACCGCGACGCGGGGCGCTCTGGACCGCACTCCTCGCCCTGCCGCTCATCGGCTGCGGCGCCGACGAAGCGACGCCGAAGCCGGAGAACGCCGCCGGCGGCCTGTCGTCGCTGCTCCAAGACGGCGAGCTCAAGGATCCCTTCGCCGCCAAGCCGGGCGCCAAGGCGAGCGACGCGGCGCCGCGGACCCCGAGCGCGGATCTCAAGGATCCCTTCGCCAACACCACCCACAACGCCGGCGCGGCGGCCCCGACCGAGGGCGCGAGCGCCGAGCTCAAGGATCCCTTCCGCGACGCCCCGTCGGGCGCGCGCAGCCGCGACGGCAAAGAGACCGCCGCCGAGCTCAAGGATCCCTTCCGGGGCGCGCCCGTCGGCGACCCGAAGACGCCGAGCGACGCGGGCCTCAAGGATCCCTTCAAGGGCGAGCCCGCCGCGGCCCCGGCCGACGACGGCGCCGCCGAGCTCAAGGATCCTTTCCGCGCGGAGTGAGCGCGTCCGGCCAGCCCACCTGTCTGATGTGACATCCGCCTCGGCGGCGCCTGCCGCCCGCCATTGCGCTCGCCGCCGCGACCTGGTCTCCTGATCGCCATGCGGTACCCGAACGTCCTCTCCTCGCTGCTGCTCCTAGCAGCGGCCCCCCTCGGCTGTAGCGGCGACGACAGCGGCGACGGCTCGGCGACAGCCAGCGAGACGTCGCCGACTTCGTCCGCGACGACGAACTCGACGGCGACGACCGCCGGCAGCGCGAGCGCCAGCGACGGCACCTCGTCGAGCGGCGGCAGCGACAGCGCCAGCGACAGCGACGGCACCTCGTCGACCACCGCCGGGACCTCCGACGGGACGACCACCACGAGCGAGACCTCGACCTCGGCCGGGACGACGACGACGTCGTCGACCACCGGCACGTCGGCGGCGAGCGCCAGCGACAGCGGCAGCACGACGATGGACATGAAGCTCGACATGGGCATGCAGGGCTGCCCGCCCGACAACACGCCGTCGACCTTCGACTTCATCTGGATCGCCAACACCTCGCAGAACACGGTCTCGAAGATCAACACGATGACCGGCGTCGAGGAGGGCCGCTACCTCGTCGGCCCGGGGCAGACCAACGCCTCGCGGACCTCGGTCAACCAGTTCGGCGACGTCGCCGTGTCGAGCCGCCACGAGGGCCGCGTGACCAAGGTCGCCGCCCTCGAGGTCCGCTGCGTCGACAAGAACAACAACGGCGTGATCGACACGGCGACCGACGCCAACTACCTGCCCTGGGGCGAGGACGAGTGTGTCCTCTGGGACACGCCGATCCCGTCGCCGAGCTACACCCACGGCCCGCGGGCGACAGCCTGGGAGGCCGTCGAGCAGGACCCCGAGACCTGCGAGATGCCGACGCCGCGCGTGTGGATCGGCTACAAGGACGGCAACAACGCCGCCCACTTCCTCCGCCTCGACGGCGACGACGGGGCGATCCTCGACGACGTCGTCGTCGAGAACTGGAGCACCTCGTTCTCGCCCTACGGCGGCGCGGTCAACTCCGAGGGCGACTTCATCATCACCGGCTACAACGGCGACCGCGTCCTCCACATCGACTCCGAGACCCTCGAGATCACCGACCTCGGCCTGCCGCCCGGGCAGTACAAGTACGGCATGGGCGTCCAGGGCAACGGCGACATCTGGGTCGGCTCGTTCAGCGGCCCGCACAACCTCTACCACTACAAGTGGGCCGAGCAGCAGTGGGTCGGCCTCGGCCAGGGCGGCGGCTCGATCCTCGGCGTCGCCGTCGACAAGGAGGGCCGGGTCTGGGGCGCCGGCACCGGCCCGTGCCGCCTCGTCGAGGCCGACGCGGCGACCGACACGTACACGGCGACCAACATCACCCTCCCCGGCTGCGGCTCGCCCTGGGGCGTCAGCGTCGACAACGAGGGCTACGTCTGGGTCGTCGACAAGCAGAACAAGGCCTACAAGGTCCACCCCGAGACCCACAACGTCGAGCTGATCTTCGACAAGCTCGTCAACCCCTACACCTACTCGGACATGACCGGGCAGGGCCTCCTGCTCGTCCTCCCGCAGTAGCGTCGCGGACGAGCTGAAGCGCGGAGCGCCGCCGCGGACGACCGCGGCGGCGCTCCGCGTTCTCGGCGGCGGCCGCCGCGGCTTGCCATTCCACCAGCGCTCACCGATGATCTCGCGATGGCGCGCACCCTGGGCTCGAAGGCGAAGACGACCGCGAAGACCGCGAAGTCCAGGGCGACCACGAAGTCCAAGGCGACCGCGAAGTCCGCGAAGGCCACGAAGACGGCAAAGGCCAAGACGCCCGTGAAGTCCGCGAAGACCACGGCCGCGAAGACCAAGACCGCCGAGACGGCAGCGAAGACGGCGAAGACGACGGCGACCGCGGAGCCCACGACGGCTGCGATGGCCAAGACGCCCGTGAAGTCCGCGAAGACCGCGGCCGCGAAGACCAAGACCGCCAAGACGGCCGCGAAGACGGCGAAGACGACGGCGACCGCGAAGCCCAAGACGGCTGCGAAGTCCACAAAGACCAAGAAGACGGCGAAGGCCAAGACACCAGCCAAGTCTGCGAAGACCACGGCGGCTGTGAGGCCCAAGACCGCCGCCAAGCCCGAGACGAGAGCCAAGAAGGCGGCGACCGACGACTTCGAGCTCGTCCGCAGCGACGATCACTTCGAGCTCGTCGGCCCGAGCGGCGCGCGGGTCGGCCTGCGCCTCGGCACCAAGTCACGCGCGCGCGAGCCCGGCTGCCGTGACCGCGTCGAACTCGAGATCTCCTGCCGGGCCGCCGGCAAGCGCCGCTGGCAGCGGGTCGCCTACCTCTACGGCCGCGACTCCTACGAGGATGAGCTCCGCTATGTCCTCGAGGACAGCACGCTCTGGGAGGCGCCGCTGACCGCCTGCGTCGCGGCGCTCGGCACCGCCGCCGCGCCGCCGCGGCTCTTCGCGGCCCTCGCCGAGCGCTGCG
>JAGQIT010000923.1 GCA_020431135.1 Myxococcales bacterium
ACCCACTTGTGGAGGTTGCCGGTGTAGTAGGCGGCGCCGATCGCCTCGAGGTCGAGGTCGATCATCCCGGGGCCGTGGGCGCCGTCGACGAGCGTGTCGACGCCGCGCTCGGCGAGGGCGGCGACGATCTCAGCGATCGGCAGGACGAGGCCGGTCGGGCTCGTGACGTGGTCGATCAGCGCCAGGCGGGTCTGCGGGGTGACGGCCGCGAGGATCGCCGCGGTCGCCTGGGCGGGGCTGGCGATCGGGAAGGGGATCGTCGCGACGTTCACCCGCGCCGCCCGGCGCTCGGCGACGTACTCGAGGACGTTGCGGCAGGCGTTGTAGGCGTGGTCGGTGGTCAGGATGTGATCGCCGGGCTGGAGGTCGAGCGAGCGGACGATCGCGTTGACAGCCTCGGTCGCGTTGCGGACGAAGACGAGGTCCGCCGGGTCGGCGCCGACGAAGGCGGCGAGGCGCTCGCGGGCGGCGTCGAGGCGACCCGGCAGCTCGCGGACGAAGAAGCGGACCGGCTCGCGCTCGAGCTCCTCGCGCAGCGCCTGCTGGGCGTCGAGGACGACCCGCGGGCAGGCGCCGAAGGAGCCGTGGTTGAGGAAGGTGATCGCCGGATCGAGGGTCCAGCGCGCGCGCAGGGTCGTCGCCATCGCCGGAGTATCGCCGACGATGGGCGCCGCCTCCTAGGAGGCTGTCTGAGTATTCGACGCGCGCTCTCCCTTGCCCTCGTCGACCCTCTCGCCTCGCCAGAGCTCGCGCTACGCCCGGCGCAGCTGCGCTCTGACGGCGCCGGCAGGGCCGACGATTGCCGCGCGAGAGCACACGCCGAATACTCGGACAGCCTCCTAGCCCTTGGTGCAGGTGACCGAGATGATCTCCGAGCCGTCGCAGTTGTGCTTGTCGAGCGACTGGTTGTACCAGTAGCCGTCGGCCCAATCGCACCAGTGCCAGACGCCGTTCTCGTCGTAGTTGTTGCACGGGAAGAGCGAGCCCTTGGGGGCGGCGCAGTCGCGGAGGCCGAAGCCGACCGCGGAGAAGCCGTCGAAGCCGAGCTGCTGGCACCACAGCGGGTAGTAGGTCTGGCCGTTCGGGTGGTTGCGCGGGATCCCGCCCTCGAGGTTGCCGTAGCGGATCTCGGGGCTCTTGCAGGTCAGGCCGCCGTCGGTGACCTGCCCGCAGCGGGTGTACTGCGACTTGGTCCCGCTCTGGAGGCACCACTCGGTCGTGAAGGTCTCGCCGCAGGCGAGCTCGAGAGCGCAGACGTCGGAGCAGCCGTCGCCGGCGTCGACGTTGCCGTCGTCGCACTCCTCGACGCCCTCGTTCACGAGGCCGTCGCCGCAGGTCGCCGCGACGCAGTCGGGGAGGCAGGCCGCGGTGTCGGCGTTGCCCGGGCCGTTATCGCACTCCTCGACGCCCTCCTGGACGTGGCCGTCGCCGCAGGTCGCCGCGACGCAGGTCGGCAGGCAGGCGCCGCTCAGGCCGTTGGCGTCGCCGTCGTCGCACTCCTCCTCGCCCTCCTGGACGAAGCCGTCGCCGCAGGACGCCTCCTTGCAGGTCGTCAGGCAGGCGTCGGTGTCGTCCTCGTTGCCGTCGTCACACTCCTCGCCGTCGTTCTTCACCCCGTTTCCGCAGAGCTTGATCACGCAGTCGTTGGTGCAGCCGTCCTTGTCGTCGTCGTTGCCGTCGTCGCACTCCTCGACGCCCTTCTCGAGGTAGCCGTCGCCGCAGGACGCCTCTTTGCAGGTCGTCAGGCAGGCGGCGTCGTCGGCGTTGTCTTCGCCGTCGTCGCACGTCTCGCCGGGGCCGACGTAGCCGTCGCCGCAGGCCGCGAGGGTGCAGTCCGGGGTGCAGGCGCCGTTCGGCGCGTTGCCCTCGCCTTCGTCGCACTTCTCGCCCGGGTCGACCACGCCGTCGCCGCACATGGGGCCGCCGTCGGTGTCGGTGTCGGTGTCGGTGTCGCCGCCGCTCGAGGCCGAGCCGGCGCTGGTGAGGCTCGTGCCGCCGCCGCTGTTGCCGGAGCCCGAGAAGTTGGTCGTGCTCGTCGACACCTCCTCGCCCTCGGAGCAGCCGACGACGCCGAGCAGCGCGCACGACAGCAGGCGCAGCGTCCACGGGCGATTCAACAAGCTAAGAAAAGACATGGATCTACGGTAGCACGCGGCGCCTGGATGCCGAGAAAGCGGCCTCTCCGGCGCCTCCTAGCCCGCATTTTGTGATAGAGACAGTGGCAGATTCGCGCGCCGGGTCGACGCAAATGGGGGCTGTTCGCGGCCGACCGTCGAGCCGCCGCGCCATGGTTCGCGGCGGCGATCGCTTGCCGGCGAGCCTTGGGAGGTCGCAGGCGTGATCGTCGTCGGTCGGGCGGCCCGGACGTCGCCCTTGAGATCCGCCGACGTTGCGGAGAATCCCCGCGCGAGTTCACCCGCGAGCCCGGCGACAGGCCGCGAGGAGGGCCTGCGCCGGCGTCTACCCGGGCGACCTGCAGCGCTCGCGCGTCGCGGCCGGCGCGGGGCTCAGCGCTCGGGCCACAGCTCGCCGCGGAGCTCGGCGATCGCCGCCTCGAGGAGGTCGAGCTCCGCGCTCGCGCCGACGCTCACGCGCACGCAGCCCTGGAGGCCGGTGATCCCGGACACATCCTTGATCAGGATGCCGCGGTCGGCGAGGGCGGCCCGCAGGCGCGGGGCCACCGCGGGCGGGTCGAGGCGGGCGAGGACGATGTTGGCGTGGGCCGGGAAGAGGTGGGCCCCCGGGAGGGCGCCGAGGATCGCGGCGAGGCGCCGGCGGTTGATCAGCGTCCGCTCGATCATCGCCGCCTGCACGCCTTGGTGGCGCTCGAGGATCCGATCGGCGATCACGGCGCTCGGCTCGGAGATGTTGTACGGCGGGCGCACCTGGTCGAGGGCGGCGGCGAGGCTCGGCGCGGCGACGCAGTAGCCGAGGCGGAGGGCGGCGAGGCCGACCTTCGACATCGTCGCCATATGGACGTAGTTGTCCGGGCGATCGGCGGCCCACAGCGACTCGCCCGGGGCGTAGGCGATGTAGGCCTCGTCGACGACGAAGACCGTCGCCGGGAAAGCGTCGATGAGCTCGAGGATCAGCGCCCGATCCCAGAGCGACGAGGTCGGGTTGTTGGGGCGGGCGAGGAAGCA